>CAMLJW010000016.1 GCA_946480485.1 uncultured Streptomyces sp.
ATGGGCCGGACGGCCCGGACGGGCCCTGGGACCCTGCCTCGCCCTTGGGTCCTCGAGGCCCGGGGATCGGTACGGGCACGCGGGCCCGGTCGTCCAGGTCCTCGACGGCCTTGCTCGGGTCGGGTGCCTTCGGGACCTTGCCCTCGGCCTGGACCTGGGCACGCAAGACACGCACGTCTCCGGCGAGGGTGGACACGGCTGTGCCGCGCTTGTCGGCCTCGTCGGCGAGCTGGCTGTACCAGGACCATCCGATAACCACAGCGCCGGAGAGTGCGAGCAGCCAGCACACCACGGCGATCCACCGCCAGCGTCCGGCAAGTGCCCGTTCTGTACGCGTCACAGGTCCCCTCCCAGGTTGATGACTTGGACGCGGAGGCGGGCGATCGTCACGTAGTCGTCGCCATGCTGCTGGAGCAGAGCGGCGATCCGGGCATCTCGCTCGGCGAGCTCTTTGCGGAGTCCGTCGCGTTCCTCTTGGAGTTGGTCGATCTCCATGTTCCAGCGGGTGGTCGTGTTCTCGCCCCGCTTACCGAGGTACGCCACCGCGCTCCCGGAGAGCACCCCGGCGAAGGCGAGGACTGCGCCGAGGGTGGTGGCGTCCACGGCGGGACCCCCTATCAGACGTGCGAGAGGGTGGTGCGGTCGGTGGTCTCGGTCAGGCCCGGACCGGCCGGCCCGGATGCGGAGGCAGCCACCGCGGTGAGCAGCGCCAGCAGCGCGGCCCCGGCAGCCAGCGACAGCCCGTCGCCCCAGTTGGCGTGGACGATGCCCGCCGAGTCCAAGCCGAGGCTTGCGATGAGTACCTGCGCGAAGGTGCGCACAGAGCGCTCGGCGGTGGCCTTCCAGAAAGCAGCAGTGAGCATGGGTCAGGTTCCGATCTTGGTGCGGAGGGCAGCGATCTGCTCGCCGAGGGTCCGATGGCTGCGCTCGATGGCGGCCAGCAGCTCAAGGGTGCTGGGCCCCGACGGCGCCGGGGCGGGCACCGGCGGCGGGGGCTTGGCGGCGGTGAGGATGGCGGCTATGGGGAAGGCGCCCGGGTCGCCGTGGCTGTTCTCGGGGACATGCTGGTGCCCGCAGTGCCCACGGAAGTCGTTCCACTTGGCGGCCGACATGCGGACGCTGCTGGCCCCATAGCTGGACGGGTACGCCTTGAACGTCACCGTCGAGGTGAGCGGCACCGCGTGCTTGTCGTGCGCCCATCTGGCGAATGCCGCGAGGTCGCGCACGGCCCAGTCGGGCAGTTCGGGCGTGTACAGGTGTGGCGTCGTCCCCCACTTCTTGTGGGTGGCCGGGTCGCAGGTGCCGACGATCTCGACCTGGCACACGTTGAGGGTGTTCGTCGCCACCCCACCGGCCTTGTTGACCAGGGCACGGGAGGAGACGTCGAAGTCGAAGTGCTGGTACCAGACCAGCCGTTTGGCGGCGAAGTCCGGCTTGGCGGTGAAGTTCGGCGCGACCGCCCCGCCGCCGTAGGACGGCAGGGACGTCCCCTCGGTGGAGTGCCAGACGACGACGTTCGACTCCATGTCGTCGCCGCCGTACTTGGTCTGATACCAGTACGCCGTCGAGGCGCCCGGATACTTCTGGGGTCCTGTCTTCATGCCGCCTCCTTGGAAGCTCCGGTGAGCGCATATCTGGCGTTGGCGCGGTCCCTGTTGCACGCTCGGCAGTCGCGGCTTCCGTTGCGCCGCCGATAGGCATTGGCCGGGGTGTACTCGTGGCCCTGCGCGCAGTGCGTGCGCGCAGCCCCGGCGCGCCGGTTGTTCTCGGCTTGCGTCACGGGCTCCAGGTGGTCCGGGTTGACGCAAGCCTTGTTCCGGCAGATGTGGTCCAGGTGCAGCCCGTCGGGTATTGGGCCTGCCATCAGCAGGTATGCGGCCCGGTGTGCAGTACGTGTGAGGCCGGGCACCGGGAAGCTGGCGTATCCGCTGGTGGTGCGGGAGGCCGTCCATTCCCAACAGCCGGTCTCGGTGTTGAAGACGGTCTTGTCGAGCAGCCGGACGAGCGGGGGTTCCTTCTTTCCACGCATGCTCTTCCTCTCTCTGGAACGCGGAATCCCCGGCACCAGAGAGGCGTGCCGGGGATTCCTGACCCGCAGTGATCAGCAGCGGGGTGCCGGTGTGGGGTGTCTCAGACGGCGGCGGACAATGGATCGGCCAGGTCAGGTCCCTTCGTTCTGATGGATGGCGAGCTTGAACTCGGCGAGCACGAGGCGCCGCGCCTGGCTGTCGTTGTGTGCGACCAGCACCGCGATGGGCACGCCTGGGTGTACGAACATCTGGTGCTGCTTGGTGAAGCACTGCATGCCAGGGCTCGGGGGCCGGTGGTCGGTAGCCGTCGAGTCGTAGCCGGTCGCCAGGTCGAGCGGGTCGCGCACGAACCGATCCCGCAGCTCGGAGTAGCCGCCGGACTCCCAGTGCAGATTGGCTGTCAGTACGCCCCAGCCGTCGCACGTCGGCCAGATCAGCCCGGACTGGTCTTCGCGCTGCCAGTCCTGTACCTCGTAGCCGAGCGGGTCGAGTTGCTGGTGCATGCCCCATGGGTCGTAGGGCTCGCTGCTGTAGGGGAAGCGGACGATGTGGTAGCCGCCGTCGGCGGGGATGGACTGCGGGATGTCGACTTTCAGTGAGACGACACGGACACCGGTCACGGCGCCTCCAGACATGGGAAAGGCCCCGACCAGACCGGTGCGGGGCGGTGGACAGGGCAGGGTCAGAGTGGCGTTTTGGTGCTGCTCATGCTGCGGCTTCGTAGCGGCCGTGGTGGTAGAAGACGTCACCCGCGGCGAGGCTCGCGAACGGCGCGGCGGAGTCCCAGAACGCGGCACTGGCGGTGTCCGGTGTGGCGATCTGCCGCAGCGATCCGTTGGCATGGTTCGCGGTGGAGACGGTTCCGATGCCGTGTTTGTTGATCGAGTCGGAGTCGTCGCGCCACACGACGTGCTGGGATCGCTGTCCGGACCATGAAGTGGCGGGCGTGGCGGGCAGGCTGAAGTAGTAGTTTCCGTTGGATCCGCCGTCGCCGTAGGTGGTGGTCGAGCCCATGGTGATGCGGTGCATGTAGTCGACCGTGCGCCCGACTTTCAGATACCGGGCGAGGATGGTGCCGTTGCCGATGGCGGGGGCGGTGCCGGATTCGGCGCCCCACACGATGGTGCCGCTGTAGTCGGTCCAGCCACCGAAGAAACTGTTGAGCTGGTCGCGGATCTCCTGATTGAGGAGGGCGGCGGTCACTACCTCACCCACAACCCAGGTGCGCGGTGTCGTCGTCATGACGCGGCCTCCCTGACGGGCTCGGCCGCCGGCTCTTCGGCGGGGTCGGCGGGTGCGCCTGAGGGCGGTACACCCCACGGGTCGGGGTCATCGGGGTGCCACCAGTTCCGCAGGTGCGGCAGCTGGTCGGCGAGCGACTCCTCGACGGCCGCCGGATCGGCGGGGAAGACCAACAGGACCCAGCCGTATCCGCATTCCGTGCAGGCGAGGCGCGCATCGGTAGGGGTGACGACCTGCGCGGATCCACACGGGCAGTCGGCTATCCACCGGTTGTGGTTGATGCGGGCGTACACCTGCTGCCCGATCACGAACCCATCCGGTGGGCTGAGGCGCCTTTGCTGGCGCAGTTCGACCCAGCGGAAGACGAGCTCGGCGGGCGGCACCAGTGCCCACGCGTCCTCGCTCTGGCCGGGCGGCGGGAGGTAGAACGCTTCGGCCCGTTCAACGGGGAACTGCACACGCACCTCCTAGTAGGCGAGTCGGGTGGTGGAGTCGAGTACCGAGTACGTCGAGTCGTTGAGGATCCACACGTTGTCGGTGTCGGCCCGGCTGGTGTGGAAGTCGATATGGTGCCGGCGCTGCCCGATGCGTTCGCTGTAGCCCTCGACGACGATCGTCGCGGTGGCGGCGGGCGCCTGGTCGGGCAGCCCGGTGAGGCCGAGGATGGTGGACACATCGGCGTCCAGCAGCGCCCGATAGGTGGCCACCGGCATCGAATACGCCTCGACGGGGACCTGCCGGATTTCCGGCGGCGGGTCCGCGTATCTGCTGACCAGCCAGTTCAGGGCGTCGGTCACGCTGTTGTCGCTGTTCTTCAGCAGCTCCAGGTTCTGCGGCTTCGGGCCGTAGGTGTCGATCGATGTCTGGCTGATGACGCGCTGCGTGGCCCCGCCCACGCGGGAGGCGGTCGCATCGTTGACGGTCTTCTGATCGTCGTCGGCGTACTGCACGCCGTCGGTTTCCAGGTCCGCGTAGGCGAGTGACACCGCGGCGGTCGGGTTGTAGCGCAGGCTGCGGCTCTGGAAAACCAGGGATGCGGCGGTACGGGAGGCGAGGAGTTTCCCGGCTTCGGTTACCTCGACGTCCCGTAGGTGCTCCAGCGCCGACTTGCCCAGGGCCGCCTGGGAGGCCATGGCGTCGAACACGGTCCCTTGGCTGGTGACGGTGAGCCCGACGTAGGAAGCGAGGCGGGACATTCGAGTCGACGCCGATTCGCCGATGTGTTCGGTGGTGCCCGTGGTGTAGTGGGCGGCGACCTCCGCGGTGGTGATCGTTGTGCAGTAGATGGCGAGCTGGGCGATTGTCCCGGACCACAGCCGCTGGCCCTGGTAGCCGCCCACGGTCAGTGTCCGCAGATCCGCCTGGTTGAAGCAGGTCGAGGTGTAGGTGGTCCCGTCGACGACGATCTCATCGGTGAACTCGTTGTAGACGAGGTGATGCAGGGCGCCGTCGGCCACGTTCGGGGTGGCGAACACGGTCGTCTGGGTCGAGCTGCCGTCCTGCGCTTTGTCGAGAGTGACCTTGCCGGTGCCGGACTCCAGCAGGATGACCACTTTGGTGCCGAGGTCGGCGGACGTCAGCGCGAGCAGGACCCGGCCGCTGGTGCTGGTGGTGAACCACACCTCGAGCCGCACGCGGCGGCTGAGGTTCGCGTCCTGGAATTGCTGGCCCAAGTCGGCGGTGAGGTACTTGCCCGCGCTCGACGAGGCGGGCGTGAACACCGGGCAGCCCAGCCCGTCGCCGACCGGGCCGGTGCCGGCGTCGAACTCCAGGGTTCCGCCGGTACCGGCCTGCGTGATGGCGAGGCTGCCCACGCCGGCCGTGCCCGACAAGTCTCCAGCGCTGACGCTGTCGGCGGGCTCGGACAACGGGAAGTAGACGGTGGGCCGGTCCAGGAGGATTTCCTGGCACAGCATGGGCAGCAGCTCCCGCCCGAGACCCGCCCACTTGAAAATGTCCGTGCAGGTGATGACGGTCTGGGACTGCAGACCCTTCCACTCCAGCGGCCACTGGTTGACCATCCCGAAGTAGCGGGCGTGGATCTGCGCTCCGTCGAGCGGGCTGTACGCGGTCGGGGTGGAGCCCTCCTCGACCTGGACCGTGTCGACATATGCGATATCCCCGGCGCCTGTCGGGGTGTTCGGGTTGATGCGCAACTGCGCGCTGGTCTCGGTCGCGGTGAACGTACACGTGATCTGCTGCCAGGTGTCGTTGAGTGTGGAATACGACCCGAACGCGAAGTCGGTGCCGCCGGTGTCCGCCACCTTCAGCCGCACCGCCTGGTCCCCGGCAGGAACCCGCACATAGGCGGACGCCGTGTACGTTGCGCCGACGATCAGACCGGCGATGGTCGAGCGCACAGACTGGCTGGACACCGCCCCCCAGGTGGTGAGCATGGATGCGGTGCCCCGGTGTGCTTGCGCGGTGGACCGGGCGATCACCGGTGTGCCGGAACTCGACCAGTCCGAGATGGACGTCTCGAAATCTCCGTTGACCAGATGGTTCAGCACCAGCGCGCTGGAGCCTTCCCACAGCTGCACGGCGTCGATCCACACCTGGTCACCGGCTGCGGGGGTGGTGGCGGACCGGATACGCACAAGGTGCTGGGTGGCGGTGGCGGTGAACGTACACGTGATCCGCTGGAACGCGTCGTTGACGGTCGACGCCGAGCCGTCTGGTCCGCCCTCTACCCGCAGGTGTACGTGTGTGTCCCCGGTAGGCACCCACACGTAGGCGCTGAAGGTGTAGGTCTCGCCGATGTCCAGCCCGTAGACCGTCGTCAACGCGTTCTGGCCGGCTACCGCCCCGCCGAAGGTCATGAGCATCGCCTGGCTGCCCACCTTCACATGGGTCGTGGACTGCGCGATGGTTGGGGTGGCAGACGGTGACCAGCCCGTCAGCCCCGACTCAAAGCTCGGGTTGGTGATCAGGTTCTGGTCCGCGGAGACGACCCGCACCCGGATGGGGACATTCTTCTTCACGTTCGGGTAGTACGGGCTGGCCGAGCGGCCCGGCGTGAACCTCCCATCACTGTTGTCGAGTGTCAGCGTGGCCGTGCCGGGCTGAGTCTCCGACACCTCGTTCGAGGCGCCCCGGTCGTCGATGGAAATCCCCACGCCCAGGTCGACGTACTGGGTGATGTCCGTCCACACAGGTGACCCCGAGGTGATGCTGTAGCCGAATGCGACTTCAACGATGGGACGCGTCACCAGGTCCTCCCTCCTGTCAGGCGAGCCCCAAGTTGCCGCCGCCGTTGGTGCGCTTGTACTCCAGCAGCGCCTCACGCACCGCGCGGGCCACACCGAGCTTGTCGACGACCGCGCCATCGACGTGGATGTTCACCGTCACCCCGCCACCGCCCGCGACGGCGGGCCGGCCAAGGACAGGCTTCGTGGCCGCAACCCGCCCGGCCACCGCCCCGAGCGCGGAGTCGAGAACGGGCATCGCACCCACCAGACCCCGGGCCAGACCCTCAGTGGAGTACGCGCCGAGCCGCGCCATCACCGTGGAAGGCGACCGCATGCCCAGGGCCCTGCGCAGGGCCTTCTGCATGCCCTTGGCGATGAAAAGCATCAGCCCCTCAATGCCCTTCTGTTGGGTCTTCAGCCCCTCCAAAAAGCCGCGCCCGGCCTGCATCCCCGAGTCGTACAGCCGGTCCGCGCCCATCCGGCCCAAAGATTTGGCCGCGTCGTTGATGGCGTACTGGGTGGAGTTGATGGCCTTGAAGGTGGCCTTGTCCGCGCCCGCCAGGGCGGAGGCGTAGGCGTAGCCCTGCTCGGGCCCCATCTCCAGGATCTCGCGGAGCATCGTCTTGTTGATGCCCCTGGCAGCGAGCTCCTTGATGTAGGAGGCGAACCGCCGCATCTTCTCCAGACGGGACGCAAGCTGCCCTTTGATGCCGCCCGCGGTGACTTCCTCCGCACTGCCGAACATGCCACCGAGGGAGGCGTCTTGCTTGGCTTTCACACGGGTGGACTCGGCGAACTCCGTCGCCCGCTTGATCGTCGCCGCGAGACGGTCGCGCTTCGACGCCGCGGCGAGCAGCCTGCCCGTCTGCCGGTTGACCATCGCGACGAGACGGTTGTCCCTCGACCCGGAGAACGCAGCCCAGATGTCCTTGGCGAGGTCCTTCGACACCGCCTTGATCTTGTCGCGGGAACCAGTCAGGCCCTTGACCAGACCGGCCCCGACATCCTTCGCCAGCGCTGCCGTCCGCTTGGACGGGGAGGAGATCTGCAGCTCGCCCTTGATACCGACGATGACGGCGGAGGCCATGCGGCGCGAGGCAGCCTCGACGAGCCCCACGGAGCCTGTCAGCCCCGCCGCGAGCCCTTGCCCGGCCGCCGTACCCGCCACCCCTGTACGGGCGCTGTACGTACCGGAGTTGACGGCGTCGAGGAATGCCCGCCCGTACTTGGCCGCGGACGAGGCGCGGATAACGTACTCGCCGTTGGAGAGCATCGCGGGGATCGAGTCCGACGTACCGGAGCCGGGACCGCGGACTGCGCCCCCACTGGGGAAGCCCCCTCCGGCAAGCTTGACAGGCCCGCCACGCCATGAACGGAACGGCTTGGCCATGTTGTCGTCGTAGGCCGAGCTGTAGACGGTACGGACGTAGGTCGTCGCCGTCTTACCGTTCAGACCGTTCAGCTTGGTGCGCGCGGAGTCGACCTTGCGCTGCAGGTCTCTGATGTCCGCAAGCAGCTTCGCCCGCCGCGACGGGGGCGTGCTCGCCAGCTTCCGTTTCGCCTCGGTGATCTGGGTATTCCACTCGCCGATCTGCGCCCACAGCTTCGCCTTGTGCTGCTTGGGTGTTCCGGCCAGCTTCGCCTGCGCGGCCTCGATCTGGCGGTTCCACTCCTCAATGTTCGCCTTCAGACGGGTGCGTTCCGGCGTAGTGAGCGAGGGATCCTTCAGCTTCTCCTTCGCCTCAGCGATCTTGGCCTTCAGGTCGGAGATCTCGCCCTTGATGCGGATCTCTTCCGGCATCCGGTCGACCTCACGCGAGTACGCGTCGACCTTTCCGATCGCGTCATCGAAGAACGTGGACGTGTCGGTGCGGAAGGTTTCGACAGCCGTCGCTGCCCTCTTCAGTTTCGGCCCGATGCCCGGCACCCATCCGAAGGCGCTGGCCATGGTGCTGGTGAGGGCGCTCAGGCTCGTGATGGCCATTTCGGAGAAGCCCTGCATCGCGTACAGCATGATCCGGGTCTGGCCGAGGACCACCTGAGCGACGACTGACATGGCTGAACTGGCGATCTCCCGAAACCGCTGCGACTTCTGCCAGGCCGTCACGAACGCCGCACCCAACAGCACCACCGCGCCGACGGCGAGCGTGACCGGGTTGGCGCTCATCAGGGCCAGCGCCCCATTCACGCCGAGCGTGGCGAGCTTGATGGCGATCAGACCGCCCGCGATGAAGGAGAGCGTCTCGGGCGGCAGCCAGCGGATGAACCTTGCGAAGCCGTTCGCGATGTCGATCGACGCACCGATCAGCGGCCGTGCCGCGTCGTACAAATCCAGCGCAGCAAGGGCGAGGTTCTTCAGCGAGCCAGAGCCTTCGCTTGCGATTTCCATGAACCGCTGGAAACCCTCGGAGTTCTCCAGCCCCTGGCCCCACTTGGCGAAAGCGGCGGTGCCCTTCTCGATGGAGCCGGTCACGCTGTCGGAGTGTGGGAGGAACGCGGAAATGATCCCGCCCAGGCCGACGAACACGTTGCGTCCGGAGTTCAGCAGGTCGGGCAGCGCGGTCTTCGCGGACTCGTTCAGGCGGCCGATGAACCCCTTCAGGCCGCCGCCGTCCATGCTGTCCATGAACTCGGACAGGGAACGGCTCGCGGTCTTCACCAGCGGCGTGAGCAGCGGCAGCGCCTTCCGCGCACCCTCGATGCCCTTGGTGAACACGGGCATCGTGTCCTTGGACATCTCCTCCGACCACTTCGCATAGTCGCTCTTCAGCCCGACGAACGCCTTCGCCGTATCGCGGGTCGCGGGCGGAAGCTTGGCCAGCGCGTCCGTGTACGCCTTGTTCGCTGCTGCCGCCTTCTCCCCGCCCTCGGCCTGCGCCTCCTGCGCCGCCGTGTACAGCTCACTGGCTTTGGTGACTTTGTCCAGCTGCGGCTTGACCGCGGCCCCGAACGCTCCAGCCGCCGCCCCGGCCGACGCGAACCCGGCGACCATCATGCCGGTGCCCGCCACCACGGCCGCACCCATCGGCGCCCCGCCGACCGCGCCCAGCTTCAGCAGCTTGCGGGCGAGGTTGTCGGAGGCGTCCCCAGCGCGGTCCAGGTGCCGGGAGAGGTTGTCGCGGCCGTCGAGGATGAACTGCATGCGCTGGCTACTCACGTGCCGCCTCCTCTTGCTGCCGCTGGTAGTCCTCGACCCAGTCGGCGTGGCGTTCGAACTGGTCGAGCGTCAGCAGCTCGATCTCCCAGGGGCGGATGTGCAGCAGGTGCGCGAACAGCGGCTCCAGGCTCAGGCGGCGGTGAGCGATCGACCGTCGGCCGAGTCTTTTGGGACCGCCTCCCGGTCCTCGGCGTCCGGCGTGTCCCCATCGGCCGCCGTCCCGTCGGCGCCAAGGGCGGCGTCAGCCTCGTCGAACTCCGCGAGGATCGCCGCGCGCTCGGCCTCCGTCAGGTCAGGGTCGGCCTCGATGCCAGCACGGATCGCGGCGCGCTCGGCCGCGCTGTACTCGAAGTCCAGCTCGGCGGCAGCCGGCTCGAACTGGGTGTAGCGCAGCGTGGGCTGCTCACGCTTCAGCAGCACCCAGGCCACCGCGCGCAGGGCAAGCATGCTCCCCTTCACGATCTTCGCGCGGGCTGCCGCCCAGTCCAGGTCGGTCACCCGCTCAACAGCCTCCGCCTCGGTGGCCATGATGCGGATCTCCTTGAGATCCCAGCGGTGGACCTCGCCGCCCTCAGGCGCATACACGATGATCACGGGTTGTGCTCCTTCAGCTCAGACGACGCCGGACGTCGTCGAGGACACGGGCCACCTCACGCTCAATGCGCGGCTGGTGGCTTCTGATCGGGCGGCCCCACCACAGAGGTGTGGCGTTCTGCTGGGACCACCTGCGCTTGTTGCCGAACACCGGATGCCTGAGCCGGCCTTCATTGAGGCGGGCCAGGACGCCCATCGGGATGTCAGGCGGCAGTGCGCTCCGGTCCACCCAGACACGGGCGCCCGGGTTGCCAGTGGTCCGCACGCTGATACGGATCGCCGCAGCGATCGAGGCGCGCAGGGGGCGGGTCGTCGGCGAGGGGCCGCCACGCTTGCCCGCCTTCCGTCCCTCCGAGCTGATATCGAGGCCGCGGATGGAATCCTGCAGGTCGCCCTTCAGCGGCTCGGCAGCACGCCGGATCCTGCGCTGCATCGAGGCGCGGATGTTCTCATGCCCCGCCGCCCGCAGCTTGCGCTGCAGCTCCAGGAGCTGCCCGGTGCCGACCACTCGCACCTGCACCGGGTCACCTCACAGCGTGGTGTCGGTGGACATGAACTCAATCGACGGCTGGTTCGTGCCGTCGTACAGGCCCGTGAAAGAGAACGTGGGCTTGATGACGTCGAAGCCATCCACCACCGGCGGGGCGTCGTCGAGACGGATCGCCGGAATCTTGAAACGGATCGTCTCGTCGTAGGTGCTGGCGATGTTCGGGCCGACGAACTCCCACACCAGGGCAGTCGCCGCGTCGCTGGTGTGCAGATCGTCGAGGGTGGTGGCGACGTAGTCCGTCTCAAACGAACCGGTGATCTTCACCTGGTCGTTGGAGATCGGCTCCTTCTTCAGCCCCGCCTGCCCCGCGTAAAACCGGTCGACCGCCTGAGGCCGCTCGATCTTCAGCGACATCTTGCGGATACCGTCGAGCGCCGTCTCGCTGGCGTAGGTGCCGGTCTTCACCGCCATCTGCCCGAAGTGGAACGGCGCCATGCTGGCGTAACTGGCCACCGCCAGGGTCTGCGTCTCGTCGCAGTTCTTCGAGTCGATCTCGAACGTCGCGACGAGCATGCCGCCGACCTCACACGAGAACTCCGCGCTGATGATCTTGCAGCCGACGAACGTCTTATCGGTGACCGTGCCCGTGGTCAGCGGCACACCCTTCTGAATCGTCAGCGACTTGCCCGCCGTATCCGCGAGCGTGTGCGTCTGCAGATACGCCGCGGTGGCGGCCTGCTGGACCGGGGTACCGCCGCCACCCATCAGGGTGTTGAGCAACACCCCCATGCCCTTGTTCGTGACCTCCATATCGATACTGCCCGCGGCCTGCCGCTGGGTGACCACACGCCGCGACGACAAAGGCAGCAACCTGCCCGCCGCGATCCCCGCCGACTGCGCCGTGGTCTTCTTCAGCTGCAGGGACTCCTTCGTGAACTCCAGGTGGGTTGTCGGCGCGACGAACGTCCCGTAGGTGGACTCCGCCACCACGGACAGTTGGGCGCCAAGCCCGGATCCGATCGCCATCGATCAGCCCTCCTTCTGCAGCGTCTTGGCCGCGCTCGTCTTCTTCGCCGCACTCTTCGCGGCCGGTTCCTCCACCGGCTCCCACGTCTGCGGCTGGCAGACGTAGCCCTCGTACCGGCCGTCCGGAACCTCGACGACCTCGTCCGGCTGAACGACGCGACCGCCGAGCTCAGGCACGGTGACAGGCTCGGGGCCGATAAAGCGCACACGCGCCATGGCTGTACTCCTCAGATGAGATGGGGATCAGATGCGGGCGCGGCAGGCGACCGTGAACTCCACGCCCGCCTGCGCCCCGGCGGCCTGGCCCTGCAGCAGGTTCCCCGTCGTCAGGTGCGCCCACAGGACGGTGCTGTTCAAAGTCGGGGCAGTCGGTGCTGCGCCTGTGGCCCGCAGCGCCTCCTCCACCGCGGCCACCAGGGCGAAGCAGCGCGCACGACGGGCCTGCATATCGGTGTCGCCAGAACGGGACTCCGCATAGCAGGCGATACCGAAGTCCTCGTCGCGAGTTCTCGCGCCGGCAGAGTTGAAGTCCTGCGTCAGCTGCACCGCCGCTTCCGCACCCGGCTGATAGCCGACAAAGATGTGATCCAGATCGGACAAGTTCGTCGTCGGTGGCCCGTCCATGATCGACACAGCCGACAGTGCGGGCGAGGCACGCAGGATCGTCAGGAGTGCGTCGATCGCCGCCGGGACGCGGGACGTCGCCATCTACGCCACCCCCGGCGGCAGGCGATGCGGCTCCAGCAACTGCAACGCCCGGTTCGGTACCGCATAGCCCAGACCCGGAATCTGCTCGGTAACGAGGAAGTCCTCGCCCCCGCCGATCGCCGACCCGGCACGCGACGCCCCGTACTGGGTACGCCACAAATGCTGAAGAATGATCCGCCCGGCGGCCGTGATGTTCGCCGGGATCACCGAGCGGCCCGCCACATAAGTCCAGCGCAGCGGCCCATACATCAGCCCACCGTCCAGGCGACGCACGATACCCATCCGCGTATCGACGTCGAGATCGGCAACAGCGTAGGTGGTGCCGCCAGCGAGGATCGCGACCGCCGACGTCAGCGAGATCACCGGGGTGCGGCGCAGCGCCAGCGATCGGACACCGGACGGCTGAATGTCGTGATCCTCGACCACAGTGCCGCGCGCGCAGATGCCGGTGTACTGCTCCACCAGATGCGTGACCGACTCGATCCAGCCCCGCAGCTCATCGTCATGGGTCGTGGTGGTCGAAGCAATGTTCAGGTGAGCCTTCGCATCGGACAGCGACAGGACCGCCGGAGGCGCAGCCTCGCGTACATCGAACACGTCGGTGTACGCGTTGTTCGGGGTTGTGAAAACCCAGCGCGCACTGTGGCGGCCAGCCTGCACCGTCGTGTAGTCAACGACGTACAGACCAGCGGATGCCGGAGCCGGGACAGACGGGGTAGCTGTCGTCCCATCCGACAGTGTGATCGTCAGAACTGCGGACGCAGCGGTCGTGAGTATGCCTCCCGGGTCCTTACTGGAGGCCGTCAGCCGGACAGTGTCCCCGAGATCGAATGGCACAGCTCACACACCCGTCACGCTCGGGCCGGGGGCATCTTGCGCGGCCAGCCCAGTAGGACCACCGCGCTGTAGGCGCCGCCCGTCACTGGAGAACCAGAAACCGTCGACACCACCCGCAAGTACCGCTGATGCCCCGTGTATCCGATCTCGTAGATACGCTCGTCGTTCGCTGACGTGACCGCAGGCTCCGTGCCTTGAAGGAACTCCGCCGCCACCGCAGTCCAGTCGGAGTCGTTCGGAGAATCCTGCACCTCGATCGTGTGCGTCCCGTCCGTGACCGTGCCCACGTTGACGAGGATCATCGCCGAGCGGGCGGCGTCCCCGTCAATGAGACGGTCCACCGTGGTGCCGGTCTCCGTCGCGTCGTACACCGCCGGAAGGATCGTCGGCTTGGCGACGACCGTGTTGTAGACGCTGCGCCTCACGGCGTCCCCTCCTTCTTGCCGCTATCTGTCTTCTCGGCGGCCGGCGGCTTGGCCGCGGCCTTCTTCGCCGCCGACTGCTTGCGCGGCGGCAGCACGGACCGACGCTCGCCCGGGTCGGCAGTCGCCTGCTCCACCTTCAGTGCACGGTCCGACACATGCGTCTCGACGTCCTCGAACAAGTGCTCGCGGCCCTTGATGACCGGGTCAGAGGCCTCCACCAGCTGTCCCACCGTGACCATGCGCGGCACACCGCCCACCGACACTGCGAACGATGCCCTGCATCGCTTGATCGCCATAACTCCTTCTCCCCAGCACGAAGGGCCGGAGGATGACCTCCGGCCCTTCGTGACTGCCTAGTTCGCTACGCCGCCTCGGGCGGCAGATTCTCGTACCGAGCAAGGATCTCCCACACCCACGCCACCTTGTCCACCACTCGCTGACCGCAAGGCTGCGACTTGGTCCACAACTCCAAGTCCTCGGCCGTCCCTCACTCAGCGATGGTCTGCGGGCTAGTACTGCAACCGCATCTGGCGTGACGGACGATCCTCGGTCTCGTTGGTATGACTGTGTGCTGATGCGCTGACGGTTGAGCAGGTTGAGTCGTGGTCCGAGGGGGTGGCCGAGCTCCATGCCCGGTTCGCCCGCCATTTCGGCAGGTCGGAGCCCCGCGAGCGGGCACGGGACTACCTGAACGGGCTCCTCGCGCCGCTGGAGAGAAAAAACGGGTGGACGCTGTCCGAGCAGGTCGGACAGCTCCGCCCGGACGGTGTCCAGCGCCTGCTCAACCACTCCGACTGGGACGAGAACGCGGTACGCGACGACCTGCGCGACTTTGTCGTGGAGACCATCGGTGCCAAGGACGCGGTTCTGATCGGCGACGACACCGGTTTCCTGAAGAAGGGCACCAGGTCCGCCGGAGTCCAGCGGCAGTACACCGGCACGGCAGGCCGCACGGAGAACTGTCAGATCGGGACATTCCTGGCCTACGCCTCCGCCAAGGGGCGGGCGTTGATCGACCGCGAGCTCTACATCCCCGTCTCCTGGACGGATGACCGAGACCGCTGCCGCGCGGCCGGGATCGACGACGAGGTCCCCTTCGCGACCAAGAACGAGCACTTCAAGTGGATGCTGCAACGTGCCATCGACGCGGGCATCCCGTTCGCGTGGGTCACCGCCGACGAGGCATATGGACAGGTCAAACACGTGCGGGTATGGCTGGAGGAACGCGGCGTCGCACACGTACTGGCCACCAAGGTCAACGACACCGTGATCACGGCGGCCGGCGGCGACGCCCGGGTGGACCAGCTCGTCGCCGCCCTGCCCCGGCAGGCGTGGAAGCGGATCTCCGGCGGCCAGGGCGCGCACGGGGAGCGGATCTACGACTGGGCCCGCGTCGCCATCCGCCCGTACTGGGAGAACGGCTTCGGCCACTGGGTGCTGGCCCGACGCAACGTCAGCGACCCGAGCGAGATCGCCTACTACGTCTGCTTCGGACCGGTCGACTCCCGACTGAAAGACCTGGTCAAGGTGGCTGCCGCGAGGTGGGCGGTGGAGGAGTGCTTCCAGACCGCCAAGAGCGAGTGCGGACTGGACCACTACCAGGTGAGGCTCTACCGGGCCTGGTATCGCCACATCACCCTGGCCATGGCCGCGCTCGCCTACCTGACCGCCGTCCGCGCCGCAGAAGCCGCAAAAAGGGCAGCGTGAACGACGAACAAGACCTCATACCCCTCAGCGTCCCGGAGATCCGCCGGTTGATCGGCCACATCGTCGTCGTGCCCCACCACCGCACCAACGACCATCATCTGCACTGGTCACGCTTCCGACGACGCAGCCAGGCCCGAGCCCGCCGCTCCCACTACAAACGGCGAGGCCATAACCCACAGATGCGGTTGCAGTACTAGGCAGTTGTAGCAACGTTCAAAAGCCTCAGAGCGCCATCATTTACGACATCTGCCCCGACTCGGTAGTACGCATACCAACCGCGCGAACCGGATGGCCTGTTGTTGCCGGTGGCGAACAGGTGCGGGATGAACTCGACGGTCATCCCGACGCGGTCAGCTATGACATAGTTCGAGAGATCGCCGTAGGCGAGGACGTAGTTGTTCGCGGTGGCCGTGGCGCTGAACGCCCCGTCCATGTCCTCCGCCTCAAGCGCCGGACGTCCCAGCAGCATCGCCGGAACATCGGCGCCGATGCGCTCCCACATCTGAGCGCCACCGCTAGTGTCCATCTGCCGCACCAGGTTGTAGATCGCACGGTTCGCGACCCACGACGCGTTCGCCCGGTAACGGGCAGGCAGCGCCTGGTCCATCTTGTAGATGTCCGCCGCGGCGAACGTCTCTGCGGTGGTCGGCGCGACCTCCGACGAGCCGCCCGCCAGGGCTGTCACCAGACCGGTGGGCTGACCCGAGCCGGAACCCGTGGCGAACGCCGCCGCCTCCAGTGTGTCCTTGCCGAACGCCAGCAGGCGTGCGACCTCCTGGGTGACGTTGGCCTCGTCCTCGAGCGCCTCGATCGAGATCGGTACGAAGCCGGCCGCCTTGTGGACCGGGACCGTCGGCTGCGCGAACGTGGTGGCGTCGTCGGAGACCTCAGTGCCCTCCGCGTCCCACGACCAGGACACCGCGCCGCTGCTGACGCCATTCCAGACATCGCCGGTCGCGACCACGGTCCGGGCTGCCTCACGGATCTGGTTGCGGCTGCCGTTCGCCGTGATGATGACGGTCGGGTCGAGCTGGAACGGCACCAGATAGCCGCCCGCGTTGTCGGTCAGACTCATGGCACGCTCGAGGGCGCGCTGCTCGTCCGGGGACAGCATGTGACCCTTGCCAGCCGCGCACTTGGACCAAGCACGCATGTACTCGGGGCTGGACGTCGCCAAGCACAGCTTCGCGATGCGGGAATCGCCGTCGTCCCAGCGGGCGACGATGTCGGTCGACGCCTCACGGACGGCGTCGTCGGCACCAGACATCTTCTCGATGGCCGACAGGGCGCGGGAGCGCAGCTCGCGGGCAACCGTCGCCTTCGACTGCCCGAAGGTGCGGACCTCGGACAGATCCCACGGGTTGCGGAATCGCTGATCCTCCACCGAGTCGGGGTGCAGCACCGGGTCGAGGTCGTAGCCATCACGCGACGAGGTCGGCGTGCCGCCCTCAATCTTCGTAGCAGCCGGGCGACGCTCGGTCGTCTTGGTCGCCGACCGGACCCGCTCCAGAGCAGCGGTGCGCTCCAGCTGGCGGCGGTGGTCGTCGACGTCGGCGAACTCGCGGGTCAGCTCGTCAAACGACTGCTCATCTTCGGCCGTCAGGTCGGCCTTTTCGCCGAGCCGCTCCAGCTCGGCCTGGATGTCCTTCAGGCGGATCACCGCCTGAGAGTGGGAAAGTTCCATCAGTTCTCGTCCTCATCGATGGGCGGCAGCTTGTCCTTCATGACCCCCGCGATCTCGCGGATGTACGACCGAAGGCGCGCTGACCTGGGGTTGTCGGTGTGCGACGGGTGCCCATCGGAGGGCGGCGCGTCGGTACTGCTCGGGGTAGGCGGGTGCTCGTCTGCGAGCGGCGCGCCAGTGGTGCGTCCAGGGGCCGGGTGCCCCGCAGGAGGCGGCGCGGCCGGGATACGGGCAGGCTGCTGGTAAAGCAGCGCAGTAGCGACCTCGCGCCGGAGCTCGGGGTCTTCCGGGACGCTCGGTGTAATGGTGTCCCGGGCCAGGGAGTAACGGATGCTGCGGGTCATCGCCTCGTCGTGGACCAGGCCATCGGCGACGCCCCGGGCCCGCACACTCACGCTCGTCCCTGCGTAGGCCGGGAAGACGACAGGGCCCAACTCACGGCACTTCAGCTCGATCAGCTCGCGCCGCAGTGGCCCCCGGTCGCCGGGCATCCACAGCAAATCCAGGACTTCCTCCGGCTTGACGAGCTTCCCGTTGACGTCGCGCCACTCCTCGCGGACGACCTCGAACCGGAAGCTCATGCCGTTGACTGTCTGCTCTGCGATGGCATCCCGGACGGGCTGGATCAGCCAGTTGTCCGTGATCCGGCCCTCGACGAACAGGCCCTGATCGTCCTCGCGCAGGTCGGTGATCGAGCCGATCGGTAGCGAGCCGATTAGCGGGTGACGGCCGTGGTCGAACTGCATGACCGGCACTGATTCGCGGATCGTCTTACGGAAGGCACCCTTGCGGATCGTCTCGGTGAACCGGCCCTCCCAGGAATCGATCTCGGTGTCCTGGCCGAACACCGCGGCGTAACCGGACAGCGTGCGTCCGTCTCCCTCGCCGTCGTCCTCGGCTCGCAGGAACTGAAACGGCGCGGACCTTTCCAGGTCGCGCGCCGCAGGGTGCAGGGTGCCCATCAGGTCCCCTCCTCGGTAGGTATCTGCGGGGCAGAGGTCGCGGTCGTCCCGGGCGGCTGGAGTTGGACGCTGAACAAGCCGAGGTGCTCCAAGAGCCCGTAGTCCTCGGCCTCCACTGCGGCCACCACGCTCTTCGGCGTGTAGCCCGCGTCAGTGAGAGACCTGATGGTCTGCGCCTGCCGGAACTGGATCTCCGCAGCGTCCTTGCGGTCCTCCCGCAGGAACGGCACATCGCGGGAGTCATACCAGAGCCGCACCGCACTGGAGCCGCTGCCGGGCGGCTTGACCAGGCGCATGAATGACCCGGCGACGTTCTGCCACAGCGGATGAATCGTGCCGTCCGCGAAACGGCGGCGGGCCTGGCTGTAGTTGGAATACGTCGCGGCCTGCAGGCCCTCCGACAAGCCCACAATGACCGGAGGCACACCAGCAGCAGCCGCGATGCGCGTCTCCCCCGCTCCCTGCACGCTGGTGAAATCCAGCTGCTGGAAGTCCTTACCGACCACGGTCACGTCGGCGCCCCCGCCCAAGTACATGGTCTTGTAGGCGTTCTCGACGCCCCGATGCGAGGTGTCCATCCTCGCGACGAACTTCTCGAACGCCTCCGGCGCAACCTCACGCGCCAACCTGACCACCATGTTCGGCGTGGCAGCGTTCTCGAAGAACCGCTGCTTATGCGCATTCATCAGATTGTCGTTGCTGGTCTCGCGGACAATCGGAGTCATCCACGACATGCCGCGGAACGTCGCCAGTGGATCAGGGGTCGGCGCGAAATGCGCCACCTCATCCGGCAAGAACGGCACCGGCTCACGGCTGCCTCCCGGCCCGCCCTCGGTGTACAGGTAGCCCAGCCGACGCCACCCGACCTGACCGCCGCGCAACTGCCGCGGCTCCAGCACAATGTCGACCCAGTCCGGGCGCAGGCGCACCATCTCGCCCTCCAGCACAGCCCAGTACGAGTTCCCAGCCAGATCCGCATCCCACAGAACCCGGGCCAGCAGGTCCTGCGTGGTACCGCCCACCCACGGCTCCTCCAGAAGCCGCAGATCCGGCGTGCCGAACATCTCGCTCGGCCGGCCGTTGTTCAGCCGCTGCCACTGGAACCGGGCCGCCGAAAACACCAGCTGCCGCACCGACAGGCAAGAGAACAAGACACCGTTCGTCACCGCCCGCGTCGCGAACCCAGTGAAGTCATTCGGGATCCGCTCCGCAGCCTGGCCGGGCATCGTCTGCTGTACGCCGGTCGGATAGTAGGAAGCACCGCCGAACGTGAAGCTGTTGACGTAGTCCTCAAGCGTCGCGATATGCCGCTCCTCGGCCGCAGGGCGCCCGCGCAAAGCCCGCCACAAGCTCGTCACAGGCGCCCCCTCCCGCCGCCCTCAGCAGGCTCCACATCAGCCAGCAGCAGGCAGTACGCCGCCAGCAGCACCCCGCCCGTCATCAGACCGCCGGCCAGATCAACGGCAAGCCACACGCCAGCCGTAAAGAGGAGACCGCCAACCATCACACCCACCCGCGCAAGTACTGCGCGGCTCACCTGAAGGCGACCCACGGCTCCACCTCCTCCTCCGGCTCATCGATCTCGACACCCAGCCCCCACTTCGCGAGCGTCACCGTCACCAGCGGGCTGATATCCACCGAGACGCCCCGCCGGGCCCACGCCCAGGCCTCGCCCAGGTCCCGCTTCCGAGCGCCCGCCAGAGCACTGGCCAGCGGCGCCTGATCCAGATGCACCAGCTCCCGGGCAGCCACCGCGTCATAGAACTGGCCGCACGCCTGCGCGTACTGGCGCGCCTTCGGCTGCACCACCTCGACACCTAGCGCCCGCTCCAACTCCGGGATCAGCGACCCGGCCGGCCCGGAAGCATCCACCACCCACACCCGCGGGCTCCAGCGCTCATGCAGGTCACGGGCCCGTTCCACAATCCATCCGGTCCCCTGCCGATGATCGACGACCTCCACGTGGGTGACATCACCCGAGGTACCGGCCACGCCGATCGCCCCCCAGGAACGCTCCGGCGTCACGTCGATCGAGAACGCCACCGGGTCCTCTGGTCGGCTATCGCCGTCCGCCAGGGCCCGCCACGCATCCTCGCCGATCACCGTCCACGTGCCAGCCGTGTCCGACGGGTAGTCGCCCACCCCGAGCCGCTCACGGGCGAACACCGCATCGCCCATCGACAGTCGCTCGTTTCGGACGTGCTCGGTACTGATACGGATTCCCAGTGCCGGATTCGACCGCGCCCACGCCGCCGGATCATGCTCGTCGTCGTGCTCCGTACAGCCCGTCGTGCACTCCGAGACGTGCGGATCGATTGACCACTCGAAGTACGCCAGCGACGGATCCGCCTCGCCCGACTCCGCGGCCTCCAGGGCCCGGTTCCGCAGCCGGCCCAACTGCACCGACGATGGGCCGATGCCCGCCGAACCGAGATACCAGATCTGCGGGTTGGGTACCGCAGCCATCGTCGGCATAAGCGCGCCCATCGCGTCATCGCCGAGGATCATCGCCTCATCCAGCACATTGAGATCACCAGTAAAGCCACGGCCCGAGCCACCCGAGCGGGCCAGGAACCGCAGCACCTGCCCCGTGACGAGTTCGATCGCTTCCTCGCCCGTGGTCTTCCGCACCCGCAGCACACGCTTCCGCAGGTCAGGGCAGCCCATAACGAGCTGCTCGATCCGGCGGAACGCGACGATCGAGGTCTTGAACTCGTGTGCCGAGTGCAGGATCAGCTTCTCGCCCAGCAGGAACAGCCCCGCCAGCTCCCTGGCTTCGATGACGCCGCCCTTGCCGTTCTGTCGCGGCACGTTCACCGCGACCTCGAACGCAGACCAATTGCCGCCCTCCCGCTCCCGCAGACCCACGTCAAGGATGTGCTGCTGCCAGGGATCCAGCTTCAGGCCGGCCAGGGCCGCGAGCTCGACCGCCTCCTGCCCCGACGAGGAGACGAACTCCAACGGAGCCGTGAACAGGCGCGGCGCCTGCATGCCGCGGAGCTCAGGCCCCGCGACGGCGGGCCTCTCGCTTACGAGTGAGCTCATCGAGCGCGTCCCCCTCCTCCCCGACGGGGGCGAGCTTGCGCAGCTCGTTCATGATCGGCCGCAGCTTGTCGGCGACAACGGCCTTCGCCGTGGGTGCATCCGAGGCGTCGATCGCCTTCGCGAGGTCGAGGGCAACGGCCGCCATGCCGGGTGACGTCTCATCGGCATGGAGATCGTCAAGCTCAGCTTGGATCTTGGCGGCGACGCTCATGATCACCCCCGGCCATAACAGAGCGTCACATCACCTAGAGTGACGCCCACTAAAACGCTGGAGTTCACTTCGGCGGATTAGGTCTTTCAAAATCGCCGCGCAAAAAATCGGGCGACAAGGGCGTTTGGGTCGCCCGGTCTCCACCATTTCTCGATGGCCCAGGGCCCCCCATCCCCAACCGGATGACCTTCGATCGGCCTGCACTCAGGGGGTTCGATCACGCTGTGCACCGCACGTCACCGTCACGGTTCACGCAACGCGATGTTGGCGGATCGTCGGCGATGCCCGGTGGGGCGCTGGCATGGGCCCCCTTGAACGCCTCACGCATTGTCATATCGGTGGGCGAACTCAGCGTGATGAAGGTCCAATCACCATTGGCGTGACGCTTGGCGTGTCACAGTCTGTGTGCGTGCTGCGTGCTGGCTGCTGTACCAGCGTGTGGCCACGGCCTGCATGCCTGGCTGCCGCATGTCCCGCACGCGCTGCATCACCACGTCACGGCCAGGGTCGACGGTGACGACCTTGGCGTCGAGGCGCTTATACCTGGCGAGGGCCTTGGCGCTGGGCATCGTGTGGATCAGGTAGACGTCAACGGTGTCGCGGTGCTGGACGGCTTCGTCGATGGCCGCGAACCGTGCACGGTGCGCGACCTTCAGCAGGGTCTCGTCGTGGTCCCAGCTTGGAGCGCCTGGTCCGGCGAGTGCGAGGGCGATGCGGTCCAGGTCGATGACGATGTCACGGGCTGTTGCGCGTGCGGTGACCCATGATGACTTGCCCGCAGCGGGCGGGCCGGTGATGACGTACAGCACGGTGCGTCAGCTCACGAGCGGAGGGCTGGCGAGCAGCTGGTGCCCGCGCTGCTGGTACCAGCTGGCGAGTGCGGCCTCGACGACGTCGCGGACCTCTATCTCGACGTCGTCCGCGTACATCGTCTCGCCGTCCCGCGTGGGAAGGTCCTCGCAGTCGAGGATGGTGAAGGCGACCTCGACGTGTCGGCGTTCCTTGGACACTGGCCGTCACCACCTCCGTGATGACCGCACCTGCTGGCGCTGGGGGTCGGTGCGGTTGCCTCGGGCGCTGTTGCAGCGTCGGTGCGCTGAGCGTGCGTTGGCCGGGTCGAGGAGGTCTCCTCCGCGCGTGAGTGGCAGAGCGTGGTCGAGAGTGAACGCCCATGGGCTGCGCTGCGCGTCACTGCCTGTGAGCGTGTAGTCGATATCCTTGCCGCACCACCAGCATGGCAGGCCGAGTGCCCGCTGCTGTTCGCACAGGCGTCGATAGGGGCGCCCGTTGCGAGGGTTGCCAGCCATGGGCTCAAGCCCTGCCGTAGGCGTCAGTCACGTGCGACCACCTCCACCTGGGCATCGGGCCCGCTGTGGCATCGGCTTGTACGTGGCGGCGCGGGCAGCGACGTCGGGCAGCGCGTACATCGTCTTGTACTCGTGCCCCTGCCCAGAGAGTTGGCTCCGTAGGCCCTCGAACCGGCGGACCTTCCCGCGGCTCGCCCACTGCCTGATGACGGGGCCAGGCACGCCAGTCGCTTCGGTCGCTTCGTGCTCGAAGACCAGATCTTCGGGATACAGATCGGTGACGCTCACTCGTCGACCACCCCCGGAACGCGGAAAGCCCCCTGCCGGAAGCTGGGGGCTAAAGGATTGTGGACACACTGGTATCCGGATATGGGCACTGTGACATGCAGGTAATCACCTGCGCAAGTCTGGGCCTATGCGACGGTTCGTTGTGCGAGGGGCAGGTCGAGGAGTTCCTGGCGTGCGTACTGGGTGCCGCAGCCCCGACAGCGGGCGCCTGGGGTCGACACGGTGATCCGGAGAACCGTGTTGCATGGGCAGCTAACGGAGACGGGCCGCTCAGGTCGATCACCGGTGACGACCTGCTCGCATTGGCGGACCAGGCTGGCGGTCTCGCGGGCGAAGTCGTCGAAGGCTGGGTGACTGCTGGCAGCCCATTCGAGGTTCACGCGCAGCGCGCCCACGACGTTATCGAGCTGCTGCTGGAGGCTGCCCTGCCAGCGCGGGTGGCGCCATCCCAGCTGTTCGTGCCAGTCGATGAGCCAGGTCTGGAGGATGGTGACGACGCCGCCGCGGGCTATGAGCGATAGGGGCTCCAGTCGTAGCGGGAGGGGCGCGGTGCGGGAGACGGAAACGACCGGCCCGTCGCCGCCTCGGCTGGGGGCGAGGCGGGTGGCGAGTTGGGCGTATAGCCCGTGGGGCCCGGGGAGTTTGCGGAGTGCTTGGTCGGTGCGGTCTTGGCAGGGTCTGCAGGCGACTCGGTCGAGTTCGTTGTGGCGGAGGGGGCGCCCGCAGGGGCAGGTGGGCCACTCGTAGTGTTTGAGGGTGGCGGGCTGGTCGTGCACGACGGCTCCTCGGCGGTACGGGGAACAGGGCGGCTCTTGGGTTAATTGTGCACGCGAGGGTCGACAATGCTGGCCAGTGGACAGCAGTGCAGGTCTCCTGCATGCCGATGGCCTGCCCTTCGGATGCTGATTACCGTCTGGTGGCCCACCGAATGACGAAGGCCCCGCCCGGGATCACACCCAGGGCGGCGCCGTGCACGCCCGAACTGCGACGCCTCAGTACCCCCGCTCAATAACGTCGGTGATCTCCACAGACACCTTCGTATTCGATGAAGCGGTACTGATCAGAGACGGCGTGTAGTTCAGACTCGTCCGATCCGACAACTCGGCCGTCTCGACGACCGGGCCCGACTCGTCGCCGCGGATCTCGTAGGTGATCTCGTACACCGCATCCGGGTCGATGCCCTCACTGTCGAACAGGTAAGTCAGCTTCGGCTCGACCGTCACGTTGCAGCCCGCCGACCCAAAGCACTGCCGCTTGGTGGTGCGCAGTTCGATCGTGAAGCTGTCGGCGTCGACGTCGACGTACTCCGGCTCCGGGTCCTCCGTAGCAGCGGCCACGACGTCCTCGGCCGGACTGCTCGACGAGGCGGTGGCGGCAGGCCTGCCGTCATCGTCACTGGACTGCACGACCACGATGCCGGTCGCGACGATCGTGGCGATCACGGCGGCGGCTGAGCCGATGATGATCGCGTTGGTGCGGTTCCGCTTCGGAGCCGGCGGAGACGCGGAGGGCTCCTGTTCGGGCATCGGTGGTGTGGTGTGGGACATGGTTCCCCCCGGAACGTTGGCTGTGGTGGACGAATGATGCCTGCGGTAACGGCCGTATGGACGCAGTGTGTTCATGCCGTTACATAAATCCGTTCCGGTCCCCGGCCGTACTGTCGGCGTGTCACGGCACACTGGCCGCATGGCCATCCGGTACGGCGTCCAAGCCGACACTGAGGAAGAGTGCGCTGAGGGCCTGGCGCTTCTCGTCGACGCGGGCATGGTGCCGGTCATGCTGCCGAAGTGCGTGACGGACGGGCGGTGGATGGCCCGCGCTGTACCCACACCCACCGCACGCGCCGACAGGCCGGTCGGGCGGTAGCCGGGGCATGTGAAAGGCCCCGCCGGCGGGGGGATGCGGCGGGGCCAGGGTGCCGGGCGCTACCCGGCGCGTAGCCACCATTGTGGCAGGCGTCAGCCTCGTCTGTGGGTGCTCAGCGGCCCCAGCAGTTCGCCAGGAACAGACCGAGGAAGAACAGCAG
>CAMLJW010000017.1 GCA_946480485.1 uncultured Streptomyces sp.
GGGAAGCCGCGGCCCGGCACTTCGAGGGGGCGCTGGCCGGCGGGGTGCTCGATCCCTGGCGGGCGATGC
Organism: uncultured Streptomyces sp.; assembly: GCA_946480485.1. The sequence continues at coordinate 70 of CAMLJW010000017.1, forward strand.
GGGCCCGGATCGGCCTGGCCGAGGTGGCCGAGGCCGAGGGCCGAGGCGAGGAGGCGATCGCCCTGCTCGAAGGGCTGATCGCGGACTTCGCGGACCAGCGCGCAGCCGTCCCGCTCGTGGTGAGCGAGGTGCTGGCCCGGATCCAGCGCACGAGCGGGCGACTGAAGGAGTGCTGCAGCACCGTGCGGGCCGCGCTCGACCGGATCGCCTGGCTGGGGCTGGGCGGTCTGGACGCATACGTCCGGCTGGGCATCGTGGTCGTCGGTGCGCTCGCGGACGGGGGCGACCTCGTCACCGCGGCCGCCGAGGCGCGGAAGCTGCTCGACGGCGTCGCGCAGGCGCCCGCCGACCGGGCCGAGGCCTACCGCCGGGCCGCCGACTGTGCCGCGGCGGAGGGTTGCGAGCTGGAGGCCCTGTACTTCACCGAACGGGCGGTACGAATCAGGCGCGAGGACGACGGAATGAGCTCCTCCGCCGCCCTACGGATGACGCTCGCGTGGCTGCTTCTGCGGCAGGAGCAGCCGGACGCCGGGTCGGCGCAGTCGCTGCTCGTCGAGGCCCGCCGCGAGCTGGAGCATCTCGGCGACCTCAACACTCTGGTCTGCTGCGAGACCCAGCTGTCCCAGGTCGCCCTGGTCCGCCACCAGCCGGCGGAGGCGGCGCGGTGGGCGGAGGCGGCGCTGGAGCGGAGCGGGCCCGGGATCGGCGGCGTGGAGCGGATCCACGCCCTGATGGCCCTGGGGGAGAGCCGCTTCGTGGCCGGTGACGGTCCGGCCGCCGTGTCCTGCTACACCGAGGTGGCCGAGGCCCTGGCACAGTTCGACGACTCGCGGATGACCGCGGCGATCTGGAACGAGCTGGGCAGGCTCTTCCACGAGGCCGGCAAGGCCGAAGAGGCACTCCAGGCATACAACCGTGTGCTGACGGGCTCGCGTTGATCCCGGCCCGGCCGTTCGGCCGGTGAAGCCGTCAGAGCCTTTTTTGACACGCCGCGTCAGGCGTGTGGCCTGTCCTCTCCACGGTGCGTCCGTGATGTCGTCCTCCCTTGTAATCCTCCAGTCACAGCCATACGGTGAAGCTGTGTCAACTACCGACGGAGGCGCCGGTGTCGATGAGTGAGACTCCCGCTGCCAGGGGCAGCTCGGTCGTTGCGGTGCTCCTGGCCGTCCAGTTCATGCTGATCCTGGACGTGGCCGTGGTCAGTGTCGCGAATCCGCAGATCCAGCAGGGCCTGCACATTTCCGCCGGTGACCTGCAGTGGACCACCACCGCGTACACGGTGACCTTCGGCGGACTGCTCGTGGTGGCCGGCAGGGCCTGCGACATTCTGGGGCGGCGCCGGCTCTTCCTGGCGGGCACCGCGCTGTTCACCCTCAGCTCGGCACTGTGCGGGCTGGCCCAGCAGGACTGGCAGCTGTTCGCCGCCCGCGCGGCGCAGGGCATCGGCGCGGCCGTGGTCTCCCCGGCGGCGCTGTCGCTCCTGACCACGAGCTTCGCCGACCCGGAGAAGCGCAACCGGGCCATGGGGCTGTGGGGCGCGGTGGCATCCGGAGGTGCGGTAGCCGGCCAGTTGATCGGAGGCGTGCTGACCGATGTCTGGGGCTGGCGCTGGGTGTTCCTGATCAACCTGCCGGTCGGCGTCCTGGCCATGCTGGCCGGCCGCTACGTGCTGCCCCGAGACGAGGAGCGGCGCACAGCGGTCCTGGACACCGCGGGGGCCCTGACCCTGACACTCGGCACAGTGCTGGCGGTCTTCGGCATCGGCCGCACCGCCGAACACGCCCTGGACGCGTTGGCGGTGACCTCGTTCGCGGCCGCGGCCGCGCTCCTGGCGCTGTTCGTCCGGCACGAGCGGTGGCACGACGACCCGCTGGTCCGGTTCGGCATCTTCCGCAACCGCAGCCTGGTCGGCGGCAACCTGGTCTCGGTTCTGAACGCTGCCGCGGCGCTGACCACGATCTTCTTCGCCAGCCTCTACATGCAGCACGTCCTGAACTATTCACCGTTCACCGCCGGCCTGGCCTTCGCGCCGGTGACGCTGGCGATCCTGGGCGTCTCCACTCTGACCGATCGCCTGGTCGCCGCCTTCGGCGTCCGCATCCTGCTCGCGGCCGGTGCCGTGCTGACAGGTGCCGGCCTGCTGGCGCTGTGCGTGATGGCCGTCGACGGCAGCTACTGGACCACCGTGCTGCCCGGTCTCATGCTGCTCGGAATCGGGCAGGGACTGGGCTTTGCCCCCGGGATGATCGCGGCCACCGACGGGGTGTCCGATGACGAACAGGGTCTCGCCTCCGGTCTGGTGACCACCTCACAGCAGCTCGGCGGCGCGGTGGGATTCGCCGTGCTGGCCAGCCTGGCCGCCGCGGCGCTGCCCGATCCGGACACCGCCGATCCCGTGGCCCTCATCCACAGCTACCGGGTCGGCTACCTCGCCGGTCTGGTGGTTCCGGCGCTCGCGCTGGTGGCGGCGCTCGCTCTGACCAACGGCCGCACTGCCGGCCCGGTCGGCACCATCAACACCACTGCAGTCAAGGGAGAATCAGCATGACACTTGCCTCCGTCGTCCCCGCCGGTCTGGTACCCGGGACCTGGAGCATAGAAACCGCCCATTCCGAGGTGTCGTTCACCGTGAAGCACCTGGGCCTGTTCAAGGTGCGCGGCTCGTTCACGGCGTTCACGGGGCAGATCACGGTCGCCGACGACATCGAGGCGTCGACGGCGGCGGTCGAGGTCGACATGACGTCCGTGGACACCCGAGACGCCAACCGTGACACCCACCTGAAGTCGGCGGAGTTCTTCGACACCGACAAATACCCGGTGATGAGTTTCCGTTCCACGGGCCTCAGATTCGAGGACGGCGGTGCGGTCCTGGTGGGCGAGCTCACGATCCGTGACACCACCCGCCCGCTGGAGCTGGCCGTCGAGCCGGCCGGCGTGCTGCAGGACCCGATGGGCATGACGCGTACCGGCTTCTCGGCCCGGGGCGAACTCACCCGCGGCGACTACGGGATCACCTTCAACATGCCGCTCGGCGACACGGGCGTCATGCTCAGCGACAAGGTGCAGATCCAACTCGACATCCAGGCGGTGCTCAAGACCGACACCGCGAGCTGATCTGCGGCGCTGCCGCGCGACCGGGGCGTGCCCTTGCGGGCACGCCCCGGTCTCTTTTTGTCTCAGTGAAGTCACCTTACTTCTGGCATGACATTTTTGTTGACTCTGTTGTCATGTAAATCTAGAGTCACATGACAGAACGGCTCCGCAGACGAGAGAGGGCGGCATGCGAATCCCGAACGGCCTGACGCACGCACCCGTGACACTTGCCGACCTGCTGCGGCAACGGGCCTCTGAGCAGCCCGCTCACGAGGCGTTCACCTTCCTACCGGACGACCCCGCCACCGGCGAGTCGACTCGCGTCACGTACGAAGCGCTGGACGAACGTGCCCGGCTGCTGGCAGCCGCGCTGCACGCCGGAGGACTGCGGCCCGGCGACCGGGCCATGTTGCTCTACGCCCCGGGCCCGGACTACCTGGTGGCGTTCTTTGGATGCCTGTACGCCGGCGTCGTCGCCGTGCCGGTCTATCCGCCGGATCTGCAGCGCTGGGAGCGCGGCGTGGAGCGCCTGCGGTCCGTGGCCCGTGACGCCGAACCGCACTGTGTGCTGACCACCGCCGACATCGCCGCCCTGGCCCCTGACCTGCTCGCCCAGCAGGCGCCGGAGCTGGGCCGGATCCAGTGGATGAGCACCGACGCACTGGCGGCGCAGGAGCACGGCACGCTGCCGGAGCTGGGCCCGGACAGCCTTGCCTTCCTGCAGTACACCTCTGGCTCCACGTCCGCCCCCAGGGGCGTACGCCTCACCCACGCGAACCTGCTCCACAACCTTGGGCTGATCGGCGACTTCTTCGAACTGGACGCCAGCAGCAAGGGGGTGATCTGGCTGCCCCCCTACCACGACATGGGGCTCATCGGCGGCGTCCTCGGACCGGTGCACGGCGGCTTCCCGGTCACCCTCCTGTCTCCCATGGCCTTCCTCACCGACCCCATGCGCTGGCTGCGCACCATCTCGGAGACCGGAGCCACCGCGAGCGGCGGGCCCAACTTCGCCTTCGAACTGTGCGCGCGCCGCGCCACGCCGGAGAACACCCACGGGCTCGACCTGTCCGCCTGGCAGGTCGCCTTCTGCGGTGCGGAGCCGGTCCGTCCCTCCACTCTGGAGCGTTTCGCCGAGGTCTTCGCACCGTTCGGCTTCCGCCACGATGCCTTCTACCCGTGCTACGGCCTGGCCGAGGCGACGCTGATCGCCACGGGCGGCCGACGCGGCGCGCCCCCGGTCGTACGGGAGTTCTCGCGTGACGAGCTGGCTGCGGGCCGGGCCGTGCCCGTCGCCGGCGGCCGTGCCCTGGTCGGCTGCGGGACCGGCGCACCCGACCAGCAGCTTCGGGTGGTCGACCCCAACACCCGGCTGCCGGCCCCGGACGGCACGGTCGGCGAGGTGTGGCTCAGCGGCCCCAGCGTGGCCTCCGGCTACTGGAAGCCGGGCGAGACGGACCGTGACACCTTCGCAGCCCGCCTGGCCGGCGCGGACGCGGACGCCACCGACTGGCTTCGCACCGGCGACCTGGCCTTCGTGGACGCGGGCGAGGTCTTCGTCACCGGCCGCCGGAAGGATCTGATCATCGTCCGCGGGCGCAACCACTACCCACAGGACCTCGAACTGAGCTCGGAGAACAGCCATCCGGCGCTGCGTCGCGGTGGCGCGGCCGCGTTCCCGGTGCACGAAGACGGCACCGAGGCCGTGGTCCTCGTCCAGGAGGTCGACCGCCGGTACGACGGGGCCGACTGGGACGAGCTGGCGACGGCGGTGCGGCGCGCGATCGCGGCCGAGCACGACCTCGCCCTCCGGGACGTCGTGCTGGTCCCGGCCGGGGCAGTGCCGAAGACCTCCAGCGGCAAGGTGCAGCGCCGGGCCTGCCGGGCCGCGTTCCTCGACGGGAAGCTGGCCCGGCTCGGCGCGGGTCCCCAGGCCACGGCCCCGGCCGGCGACTCCGGGGAGCACACCCCCCGGACCTGGCGCGCTGTGCCCGCCGCGTCGGTGGGCGAGGCCCTGCAGGAGCGGATCCGGGCGCTGCTCGCCGCGCGGACCGGCACGCCCGTCCCGTCGCAGGCGGCGGACGTTCCCCTGCCCGCGCTCGGTGTGGACTCGCTCCACGCGGTCGAGCTGACGCAGGAACTGCGCACGGAGACCGGGACCAACCTGTCGGTGTCCGCGGTGCTCGGCGGGACCGTCGCGAGTCTGGCGGCCGCGATCGCGGCCGGGATGCGCACGGGGTCCCTGCCTGAGCCGGACACGAACGCGCAGCAGGTACGGGCCGGAACTCCGATGACGGCGGGCCAGCAGGCCCTGTGGTTCCTGCAGCAGCTAGAGCCGGAGAGCACGGCCTACATGATCGCCCGAGCGGTCCGGCTGGACGGCCCCCTCGACGTCGCGGCGCTGCGTACCGCTTTCGGCCTCCTGACCGCTCGTCACGAAGCACTGCGGACCTGCTTCCCGCTGGAAGGCGACCAGCCGGCGGCCCGGGTCCGGGACGACGCCGCGCCCGACTTCGACGTCCGCGACGCCACTGGGCTCTCCGCCGAGGCGCTCGCCGCGGAGCTGAGCCGGGCCGCCACCGAGCCGTTCGACCTTGCTGCCGGCCCGCTGCTGCGGGTGCGGCTGCTGCGCACGGCTCCGGACCGCCACCTCATGGTGCTGACCGCCCACCACCTCGTGGTGGACCTGTGGTCGCTGTCAGTGCTGGTCGCCGAGTTGCAGGAGTGCTACCGCGCGGCCCGCGCGGACGGCGTCGACCCACTGCCGCCCGCCCCAGCCTTTTCCGACTTCGCCCGCTGGCGGGAGCTCCGAGCCGGCGATCCCTCCCGCGAGCGTGACTGGCGATACTGGCGCGAGAAGCTCGCCGCGCCGCTCCCGGAACTCAGCCTGCCGGCGCCCGCGACGCCCGAGGCCTCGCGCGCGGCGGCGGCGAACTTCGCTCTCGACGGTGCCCTGGCCGCACGCGTCCGCAGGTACGCGGCGGAGTCCGGCACCACCGTCTTCACTGTGCTGCTGACGGCCTACACCGCACTGCTGCACCGGCTCACCGGTCAGGACGATCTGGTGGTCGGCACCCCCGTGGCCACGCGTGAGTGGCCCGGTTCGCCGGACTTCGTGGGTTACGCGGTCAACTCGGTGGCGATCCGAAGCGATCTGACCGGCGACCCCAGTTTCGCCGACCTGGTCGCGCAGACCGCCGACACCCTCAGCGCCGCACTGGACCACCGGGATCTGCCCTTCCCCGCCCTGGTGGAGCAGTTGCAGCCGCACCGTACCCTCGGCCGCTCCCCGGTGTTCCAGACCATGTTCGTGCTGCAGAACCTGCGGGCCGCGCAGCAGAACTCGTTGACCGCCTTCGCGGTCGACGCACCGGACGCCGCCCTGGAGTTCGACGGGCTGCGCGCCGGCGCGGCGCCCCTGCCTGCTGTGGACAGCCAGTTCGACCTGAGCCTGGTGCTCGCGCCCGACGCGGACGCCCTGCTCGGGCGTATCGAGTACGACCCCTCCCGCGTGGACAGGCAGGTCGCGCAGGCCATCGGCGAGCGGTACACCACGCTGCTGCGCGGTGCGCTGGACGACCCGGACGGTCCGGTCGCCCGGCTGTCCGGCCTGACCGAGGCGGAACGCCGACGCACCCTGGAGGAGTGGAACCGCACCGAGCGCGACTTCGGGGACGAGACGTGCCTGCACCAGCTGGTCCTTGAGCAGGCGGCCCGTACCCCCGAGGCGCCGGCCCTGCGGCACGGCACCACGGTCCTGACCTACGCCGAACTCGCGGAACGGAGCCTTCGCCTGGCCAACCGGCTGCGCGGAGCCGGAGTGGGGCGCGGCGACCGAGTGGCGGTGTTCTTGGACCGCGGCCCGGAGCTGGTCACTGCCCTGCTGGCGGTGGGGCGGACCGGAGCGGCGTACGTGCCGCTGGACCCCGGCTACCCGCACGCCCGGCTGACCGCGATCCTGGCGGACTCCTGCGCGTCCGTCGTACTGACTGCGCAATCCCTGCGCACGAACCTGCCGAGCACCGAGGCGACCGTGCTGCTGGCGGACGCGGCCGCCGACGACGGGGTCGCCGCACAGTCCGCCGACGCCGGCCCCGGGCCGACCTCCGAGGACGCCGCCTACGTGCTGTTCACGTCGGGCTCAACCGGCCGGCCCAAGGGGGTTGCCATCGCCCACCGCAGCGCGGTGAACCTGGTGCGCTGGGCGCTGGAGGAGTTCTCCCGGGAGGACCTCACCGGCGTCCTCGCCGCCACCTCCGTCAGCTTCGACCTCTCCGTCTTCGAGCTGTTCGTGCCGCTCGCCTGCGGTGGCACCGTCATCCTCGCCGAGAACGCGCTGAGCCTGCTGGACCATCCGGCCCGGGATCTGGTGACGCTGGTCAACACGGTTCCCTCGGCAGTGGAGGAGCTGCTCGACAACGACGGCTTGCCGCGCACCGTCCGCGTGGTGAACCTCGCCGGCGAGGCGCTCGCTCCGGAACTGGTCGCCCGCATCCGCGCTGCCGGCAATCGGGACCGGGAGGTCTACAACCTCTACGGCCCCTCGGAGACGACGACCTACTCCACCTTCGTCCGTCTGGTCGAGGGGGAGGGGGTGTCGGTGGGTGGTCCGGTGGCGAATACGCGGGTGTTCGTGCTGGATGGTGAGTTGGTTCCGGTGCCGGTGGGTGTGTGTGGGGAGTTGTTTATCGGTGGTGCTGGGGTGGCGTGGGGGTACTGGGGTCAGTCGTCGCTGACTGCGGAGCGGTTTGTGCCGGATGTGTTCGGTGGTGGTGGGGGGCGGTTGTACCGGACGGGGGATGTGGTGCGGTGGCGTTCGGATGGGTGTCTGGAGTTCGTGGGGCGTGCTGATCAGCAGGTGAAGGTGCGGGGTTTCCGTATCGAACTGGGTGAGGTGGAGGCGGTGCTGCGGGGGCATGCGGGGGTGCGTGCTGGTGTGGTGTCGGTGGTGGGTTCTGGTGTGGGGGCTCGTTTGGTGGCGTATGTGGTGCCGGATGGCGGGGAGGGGGGTGAGGGTTTTGTCGCGTCGGTGCGGCAATGGTGTCGTGGGCGGTTGCCGGAGTACATGGTGCCGTCGGGGTGGGTCGTGTTGTCGGCTTTGCCTTTGACGCCGAACGGCAAGGTGGATCGTGGGGCGTTGCCGGTTGCGGGTGATGCGTCGGCTGTGGTGGCCGATTTCGTCGCACCGGTGTCACCGACGCAGTGTCGGGTGGCGGAGTTGTGGCGGGAGCTGCTCGGGCTGGAGCGGGTGGGGCTGCGGGACAACTTCTTCGATCTGGGCGGCCACTCCCTCCTCGCCGCCAGGACGGTGGCCCGGCTCCGCGCGGAACGCGGGATCGCGTTCCCGCTCGGCATGCTCTTCGCGCACCCCCTGCTGGGCGACTTCGCCGACCGCCTGGACGAGCTCACCGGCGCACCCGCGCTTCCCGCCGCGATCGCGGTCTCCCATCGCCGCGCAGACGAGGCGTACGAATCCCGCGCCACCAACGCACAGGAGCGGCTGTGGTTCCTGCAGCAGCTCGACCCCGATGCCGGACGCGCGTACCACCTGCACGGCACCTTCCGGGTCGACGGACCGGTGGACCGGGTGGCGTTGCAACGTGCCCTCAACGACGTGGTGCGGCGCCATCACACTCTGCGGACCCGGTTCCAGCGCGTGGCTGCGCAGTTGCGGCAGATCGTCGAGCCCCGCACAGCAGTGGTTCTCGGCGTCGCCGACCTGCGCGGTCTGCCCGCCGACCGACGCGAGGAGGCCGTTCGGGAGGCAGCCCGCGAGCAGGGCCGGCGTCCCTTCTCGTTGGAAAGGGCGCCGCTGCTGCGCGCCACCCTGTTCCGGCTGGGCACGGCAGAGCACGTTCTCGCCGTCACCACGCACCACATCGTCTCCGACGGCTGGTCCGTGCAGGTCCTGGTCCGCGAGCTCATCGAGCGGTACGAGCACCACATGACGGGCGGGCCGAGCGAGCCGGAGCAGTCGCGTCTGCAGTACGCCGACTATGCCGAGTGGGCACGCGACGAGGCCCGCAGCGACCGGCTGGCCGGACAGCGCGACTACTGGACCTCGCAGCTGGCGGGACTTCCTGACCTGCTGATGCCCACCGACCGGCCCCGGCCGGCGGTGCAGACCTTCCAAGGCGCCACGGTGCGCTTCCCGGTCCCGGCCGAGCTGGTCCGCGCCCTGCGGCAGCGCTGCCGGGACGAGGACGTCACGCTGTACATGGCGGCCCTGGCCGCCTGGACGATCGTCCTGAGCCGACACGCGAACCAGGAGGACTTCGGCGTCGGCACGCCGGTGGCGAACCGGCCCCTGCCGGAACTCGAGTCGCTGATCGGGTTCTTCGCCAATACGGTGGTTATCCGCGCCGACCTGACCGAAGCACCGAGCATCCACGAGCTGCTGCAGCGGCTGCGCGCCGTCTGCGTGGATGCCTACGCCCACAGTGAGGTCCCGTTCGAGTCGGTGGTGGAGGCCCTCCACCCGCACCGCACCCCCGACCGCAACCCGCTCTTCCAGGTGATGTTCGGGCTGCACGAGGCCGAGCTCGGTCCGACAGGGCTGGGGGAGGCGACGCTCACGCCGCTGCGGGACGACCCGGAGGGCGCCAAGTTCGACCTGTCGCTCTTCCTGACGCAGGACGGCGAGCAGCTGCAGGCGATGCTGGAGTACCGCACCTCGCTGTTCGACGCGGCTACGGTGCGTCGGCTGCAGCAGCACTTCCTCGCCGCGCTCGTGGCGGTGGCGTACGATCCGGCCTGCCCGGTGGACGAGGTGCCCCTGCTCTCCTCCGAGGAGCGGGAGCGGATCGTCGTCGAGTGGAACGACACCGACACAGCGGTTCCCGAGCCCCTCCTGGTACCGCTCAGGCTGGCCGAGCAGGCTGCCCGCACCCCGCAGGCCGTCGCCCTGGAGCATGCGGCCGGCAGCCTGACCTACCGCGAACTGTGCCAACGGGTCGAGCAGATCCGCCGTGCACTGCTCCGGCAGGGAGTGGGGCATGGCAACAGGGTCGCCGTCTGCCTGGAGCGCGGGCCGGACCTGGTGTCCGTCCTGCTCGGGGTGCTGGCGTGCGGAGCCGCCTACCTGCCGCTGGACCCGCACCACCCGGACGACCGGCTGAGGTACGTCCTCGCCGACGCCGAGCCGAAGCTGGTGGTGCTCGAGGACCCGGCCGCGCCCTTCGCGCAGGGCCTGGCCACGCTCGTGCCGCCGGCGCCGGAGGACGGGGCCGCCGGCCTCGCACCCGGCGACATCGCGCGGGAGTGGTGCGGCGGCGTGGATCCGCAGGACCTCGCCTACCTGATCTACACCTCGGGCTCGACCGGTCGGCCCAAGGGAGTGATGGTGCCGCACGGCGCCCTCGGTAACTTCCTGACCGCGATGGCCGCACAACTGCCGCTGAACAGCGACGACGTGTTCGTGGCGGTGACCACGCCCTCGTTCGACATCGCTGCGCTGGAGCTGTTCCTGCCGCTGACGCTCGGACTGCGCACGGTGTTGGCCCCCTGGGAGCACACCACCTCGGGAGCCGAACTCGCCGCCCTGCTGGCCCGCTCCGGAGCTACCGCGATGCAGGCCACCCCGGTGACCTGGCGGATGCTGCTGGACGCCGGCTGGAGAGGTTCCGAGGGCTTCGTCGCACTGTGCGGCGGAGAGGCACTGCCCGCCGACGTCGCCGACGAACTGCTCCGCATCGGCGTTCGGCTGTGGAACCTCTACGGCCCGACCGAGACCACCATCTGGTCCTGCGCGACCGAACTGGTCGAGGGGGAGGGGGTGTCGGTGGGTGGTCCGGTGGCGAATACGCGGGTGTTCGTGCTGGATGGTGAGTTGGTTCCGGTGCCGGTGGGTGTGTGTGGGGAGTTGTTTATCGGTGGTGCTGGGGTGGCGTGGGGGTACTGGGGTCAGTCGTCGCTGACTGCGGAGCGGTTTGTGCCGGATGTGTTCGGTGGTGGTGGGGGGCGGTTGTACCGGACGGGGGATGTGGTGCGGTGGCGTTCGGATGGGTGTCTGGAGTTCGTGGGGCGTGCTGATCAGCAGGTGAAGGTGCGGGGTTTCCGTATCGAACTGGGTGAGGTGGAGGCGGTGCTGCGGGGGCATGCGGGGGTGCGTGCTGGTGTGGTGTCGGTGGTGGGTTCTGGTGTGGGGGCTCGTTTGGTGGCGTATGTGGTGCCGGATGGCGGGGAGGGGGGTGAGGGTTTTGTCGCGTCGGTGCGGCAATGGTGTCGTGGGCGGTTGCCGGAGTACATGGTGCCGTCGGGGTGGGTCGTGTTGTCGGCTTTGCCTTTGACGCCGAACGGCAAGGTGGATCGTGGGGCGTTGCCGGTTGCGGGTGATGCGTCGGCTGTGGTGGCCGATTTCGTCGCACCGGTGTCACCGACGCAGTGTCGGGTGGCGGAGTTGTGGCGGGAGCTGCTCGGGCTGGAGCGGGTGGGGCTGCGGGACAACTTCTTCGATCTGGGCGGCCACTCCCTCCTCGCCGCCAGGATGGTCGCCGAACTCCGTGAGACCTTCGGCGCAGACGTCCCGATGCGCGACGTCTTTCTCGACTCGACACTCGAAGCGGTTTCGGCCGCTGTGGACCGCGCGCGCGGATCCACGGTTCAGGGCACGGGCGCGAACGGCGCCGAGGACAGCCTGTTGGACAACCTGGCACGGCTTCCGATGGGCGCATTCGAAGCAATGTTGGCGGATCCGTCCCTGACGGCGCCGACGAGGGGAGCGGACCAATGACCACTGAGGAACCCACAGCAATGGACGCTGTACGGCGTGCCCTGGCCGAGCGGTTGTCGCGGGACGGCGGCACCGCATCCGGCCTCCTGCCGGAACAGCAGCGCACCTGGATGCTGCACGAACTGGACCACAGAGCACCGGGCGCAGTGCTTGGCGTGTACCGGTTGAGCGGACCGCTGGACGCGGCCGCCCTGCAGCAGGCGGTGGCCGGGATCGGCTGGCGGTACGAGCTGCTGCGCAGCAGCTTCCAGGAGTTCGCCGGCCGGCCGCTGCGCGTGGTCTCGAGCTACGCCGAACTCCGCTGCGACCTGGTCGAGGCGTCCGGGCAGGAGGAACCCGCCGCGCTCTTCGAGCGGTACGCGGCGGAGCTGGCCCGCCCGTTCGACGTGGCGCGGGGCCCCTTGGCCCGGCTGACCGTCGTCCGGATCGACGCCGGTACGCACCTGCTGCTGACCGCCCTGCACGAGACGATCGCGGACGAGTGGACGCCGGACATCCTCTGCCGCGCGCTGCTGGACGGGTACCGCGCCCTGCTCGACGGGGACGACGAGGTGGAGCTCACCGCCGACGACTTCACCGCCGTCGTGCGGGCCGAGCGGAGCTGGCTGGACGGAGACGAGGCCGCCGCTTCACTGGCGTTCTGGAAGGAGGTGCTGGACGGGATCCCGTTCCTGCGGCTGCCGACCGACCACCCCCGTCCGGCGGTGAAGACACATCGCTGCGGCACCCGCCTTCGGACGGTCCCGCTCGACCTGGCGGCCGCCCTGGACGGGCTGGGACAGCGTTACGGCACCGACCGGGACACCGTGGTGCTCGCCGCCTTCCAGGCTCTGCTCGGACGCTGGGCCCAGCAGGAGGACATCGCGGTCGGCGTCCGGATACCCGGCCCCCGCGGGGTCTTCGGGCCGCACGCCAACACGGTCGTGATCCGCACGCTGCTCTTCCCGGAGCTGACCGTCGGCCAACTGGTCGACGGCGTACGGGAGATCCGCAAGGACGTGGCGCCGCACAGCCGGATGCCGTTCAGCCGGGTGGTGGACGCCGTGGACCCCGTACGGGACCTGAGCCGTACGCCGCTCTTCCAGGTGCTCTTCACCGCCCGGGAGGCCCTGGAGCCGGTGACCGTCGGCGATCTCACGGTCGCCGCCGAACCCACGCCCGCCGACACCACGCCCTACGACCTCGCGCTCACCGCGTTGACCGGCCCCGAAGTCCAGACCCTCCAGCTCACCTACAACGAGGATCTGTTCGACGGCGGCACAGTCGAGCGGATGCTGGCCCAGCTCACGGCGATGCTGACGCACTTCGCGAGCCACCCGGACGGTCTGGTGGCCACCGTCCCGCTCGCCACCGCCGCCGAACGGCACCTGATCACCACGGACTGGAACGCCACCGAACATGCCTCTCCGCATGACCGCGGCCTGCACGAGCTGGTCGAGGAGCAGGCGGAGCGCACCCCCTCCCTGGTGGCGGTGAGCGACCAGGAGGAGGAACTGCGCTACCGGGACCTCGACGAGCGGGCCAACCAGCTGGCGCGTCACCTGCTGGATCTGGGCATCACGGCGGAGAGCCGGGTCGCCCTCTGCCTGCGGCGATCCGCGCAGACCGTGGTGGCCATGCTCGCCGTCCTGAAGGCCGGCGCGGCCTACGTGCCCCTGGACCCGCAGTATCCGGCGGAACGTCTGGGCTATCTGCTCTCCGACAGCGACAGCCAGGTCCTCATCACCGAGACCGCGCTGCTGGACCGGCTCCCGGCGCACCAGGTGCGCACCATGCTGATGGACGCGGAGTGGGGCGTGGTCGCTGACCGGCCGCGCACCCGCCCGGAGATCACCGTCGACCCCGGCTCGCTGGCGTACCTGATCTACACATCGGGCTCGTCCGGGCTCCCGAAGGGTGTCCTCGTGACGCATGGCGGGATCGTGAACAACCTGACGTGGCGGCAGCGGACCTGGCCGCTACAGCCGGGTGAACGGGTTCTGCAGAACCATCCGTTCAGCTTCGACCCGTCGGTGTGGGCGACCTTCTGGCCGCTCACCGTGGGCGCCGAGTGCGTGATCAGCGCGCCCTCGCAGCAGCTCGACACGGGCGCGTTGGTGCGGCTGATCCGCGACCGGGAGATCGTCCTGTACGGAGCGGTCCCGTCCGTGAACGCCGTGCTGATGGAGCACCCCCAGATCGGCGAGTGCACCTCGCTGCGCCATCTGCTCTCCGGTGCGGAGCCGCTCACCGGCCGACTGCAGCAGGCGGTCCACCAGCGGCTCAGCTCCTCGGTCGCCAACCTCTACGGCCCCACCGAGACCACCATCGACGCCACCTACTGGCAGTGCGCGCGTGACCGGGACCCGCAGGCGGCGCCGATCGGCCGCCCCGTGGACAACCTCCGGGTCTACCTGGTGGACGGCGACGGCCAGCTGGTGCCGCCCGGGGTGCCGGGGGAAATCTGCGTGGCGGGCGTCGGTCTGGCCCGCGGCTACCACCGCCGGCCCGGGCTGACTGCCGAGCGGTTCATCCCCGACCCGTTCTCGGCCGTCCCCGGCGGGCGGCTTTACCGCACCGGCGATCTGGGCCGCTGGCGGCCGGACGGCGCCATCGAGTTCCTCGGTCGCGCCGACCAGCAGGTCAAGGTGCGCGGCTTCCGGGTCGAACTGGCCGAGATCGAATCCGTGATCACCATGTCGGACCAGGTTCGCGACGCGGTCGTGGTGGCCCGCCCGGACGGGCAGAACGGCAGCAGGCTGATCGCCTACGTGGTCCCGAACGACCCAGCCGCCTCGCCCACCACCGCCGGGCTGGCCGAGTTCGTCGGTGACGTACTGCCTTCCTACATGGTGCCCTCGCTCTGGGTCCGGCTGGATGCCCTGCCGCTGACCTTCAACGGCAAGGTGGACCGACGGGCGCTGCCGGAACCGCCGGCCGCGGCGGCCGGCCGTACCGCGCCGCGCAGTCCGCTGGAGGCGGAGGTCGCCCAGGCCTTCGGGGCCGTGCTCGGGGTCGAGGAGATCGGGGTCGAGGACGACTTCTTCGAGCTCGGCGGCACCTCGATCATGCTGGCCCGACTGGCCTCCCGGCTCTTGGCGCAGTACCAGCTCGACATCCCGGTGCACCAGTTCTTCCGGGTACCGACCGTCGCCGGGGTCTCCTCGGTGGTGGAGACGTACAACCGGACGGGCATCGAGGGCGTCATGTCGCAGCAGCACGCCACGCGGCTGGACGAGGACGCCCGGCTGGACGACGACATCGACGCCGGAGGTCTGCCGGCCGGCCGTCACCTCGACCCCCGGGCGGTGCTGCTCACCGGTGCGACCGGATACCTGGGCGCCTTCCTGCTCGAGCAGCTGCTGCGGGAGACCACCGCCTCGGTGTACTGCCTGGTCCGTGCGGCGGACGACGCCGCCGCGTCTCGCCGCATCGAGGACTCGATGCGGAGGTACCTGATCTGGGACGAAAGCTACCGGGAGCGCATCAAGGCCCGGGCGGGCGACCTGGCGCTGCCCCGGCTCGGCACGGGCGAGGAGAGCTGGCGGGAGCTGGCCGAGCAGGTCGACGTGATCTATCACAACGGCGCCCTGGTCAACTTCGTCTACCCCTATTCCGCGCTGCGCGGCCCGAACGTCCGCGGCACCCACGAGGTGTTGCGCCTGGCCTGCACCCACCAGGTCAAGGCGGTGCACTACGTGTCCACCATCGACGTCCTGCTCGCCACGCACACGCCGCGTCCGTTCCTGGAGGACGATGGGCCGCTGCGGAACCCTGTCGAGGTGCCGGGCGGGTACACCGGCAGCAAGTGGGTCGCCGAGAAGATGGTGCACCTGGCCCGCGAACGCGGCATCCCGGTCAGCATCTACCGGCCCGGCCTGATCATGTCGCACTCCGAGACCGGCGCCACCCAGAACAGCGACTACCTGCTGGTCGCCTTCCGCGGCTACCTGCCGATGCGCATCCTGCCCGACTACCCGCGGATCTTCGACACGGTTCCGGTCGACTACGTCGCCAAGGCGATCGTGGGCATCTCGCGCAAGCCCGAGGCGGACGGCCGGTTCTTCCACCTCTTCAACCCGGCCCCGGTGTCGATCCGGCGGTTCTGCGAGTGGATCCAGTCCTACGGCTACGACTTCGACATCGTGCCGTTCGAGGAGGCCCGGCGCCGGGCACTGGAGGTCGACACCAGCCATCCGCTGTACCCGCTGGTGCCGCTGATCCGGGACGCCGAGGTGGCACCGCAGCCCTCCCTGGACCCCGCCTTCATCGACCGGTTGCAACCGGATGCCGAGTGCCGCAACGTGCTCGACGCACTCGTCGGCACCGGGATCGCTTGCCCGCCGATGACCGAGGAGATGGCGCACGCGTGCCTGGAGTACCTGGTCCAGGACGGTTTCCTGCCCACCCCGGCAACGGTCGAGGCAGAGCGGACGGGGAGTGCCGGATGAGCGGCGAGACGGTGTTCCCGCTGCTGCGGCCGGAACGGTTGCCCGGGCCGGCGCAGGTGCGGGCGTACGTGAGCGGCTCAGCCCCGGACCTGCCCGCCGAGTTGGCGGACGCGGCCCGGGCGGATGCCGCCGCCGCGCTGGACGCGCTGCGCGCGGCGCTCACCACCGTGCCGCTTCCGGCCGGCACGTCCCCGGTGCGCGACGACCCGGGCGAGTCTGGCGGAAACCGCGACAACGACCAGTCGTTCGACATTGTCCGGGTGGACGGCGAGCGCGCCGCGATCCTCCTGCACACCACGCTCAAGGGCGCCGAACTGCTGCTGGACGACGCCGTACGCAGCGGGACAGACATCGCCCTGGAGCACTGGCACGCACTGCGGCACGGCTTCGCCGCGCTGCTCGGCCACCTGACGGGTTTGCCGGCCCCCTCGCCCGGGACCGACCCGGGGCCGGGCCCGCGCGGCGCTGACGGTCGGCCCTCCGACGCGCTGCGCCGCTGGGTACGCGGACACCGCATCTTCATGGTGCTCATCCAGGGCCTGGTGATCGCGGTGGACGAGCTGGCCGACACGGTCGCCCGGGCCGAGTCCGACCAGGCCGCCGAGGCGCTGGACCTGGCCGCGTCCTTGATGCGGGCGTCGGAAGCCGCACTGCGCTTCGCGGGCGACTTCACCCGGGAGGAGTACCAGGATCTGGTCCGCCCGACGCTGATGCCCCCGGCTGCTCCGCCGGGACTCAGCGGCCTGCACTGGCGCGACCACGAGCACCTGGTGAAACGGCTCGCAGAGGTCCGGCAGCTGCTCGCGGGGGTGGATCCCACCCTGGTTCCGCTGCGGGCCGCATTCCGCGAGGCCTACGCCGCGGCGTACGACGCCCACCGGTTCGTCTGTGCCCGGTTCGTGGGGGAGGACGTCGGAAGCCTGCTGATGACGCCCAAGTCCAAGAAGTCGGCGGTGGGTGTGCTCACCCAGTACAAGCGCGTCCGCCTTCAACATATCCCTGACTGAGCTCCGCTCCCTCCTGGAGGTAGTGATGTTGACCCAGGTCGAGTTGTCCGACCACCTGTCCGAGTATGTGCGGGAGGTCTCGCTGCGGGACACCCCGCTCCTCGCCGCACTACGGGCGGAGACCATCGCGATGCCGCTGGCGACGATGCAGGTCTCGGCCGAGCAGGGGCAGTTCCTCGGCACGCTGGTCCGGGCGCTGGGGGCGCGCCGGACCCTGGAGGTCGGTGTCTTCACCGGTTACAGCCTGCTGAGCACCGCATTGGCACTGCCCGCCGATGGCCGGGTGGTGGCGTGCGACATCAGCCCCGAGTGGACGTCCGTCGCCATGAGGTACTGCGCACGCGCCGGAGTGGCCGACAAGGTGGATCTGCGGCTCGGGGACGCCAAGGAGAGCCTGCGCCGGCTGCTGGGCGAGGAGGGGGCGGCGGGCTCGTTCGACTTCGCCTTCATCGACGCCGACAAGGTGTCCTACGAGGAGTACTACGAGGCCGCACTGGAGCTGCTGCGGCCCGGCGGAACGATGGTGTTCGACAACGTGCTCTGGTCCGGCCTGGTGGCGGACCAGGACACCACCGACGGCGACGCCGTCGCGCTGCGCGAGTTCAACCGCCGCCGGCACAGCGACGACCGGATCGACCTGAGCCTGCTTCCCTACGCCGACGGCCTGACCGTCGCCGTCAAGCGCTGACAACCCATTCCCCCTCGGCGGCCGGTGGCCGCCGAGGGGGACCGAGAGGAGAGAACGATGCCTGGATTCCTGTCCGACGACGAGAGCTACCCCTGCCGCGTGGTGGTCAACCAGGAGGAGCAGTACTCGCTGTGGCCGCTGGACCGTGAGATACCGGACGGCTGGCGGGACGGCGGCTTCCAGGGGGCCCGCCGGGACTGCCTGGCCCACATCGAGGAGACCTGGTCAGACATGCGCCCCAAGTCGCTGCGCGCCGGCTGATCACTGCGGGGGATCCGCCGCGCAACCGCCGTCGGCGCCGTACTTCCCGGGAGGTACGGCGCCGACGGCGTGCTCGCGTCACTTCACGACAGCACACGGGCCCGCGGGTGCGGACCGCTCAGCGGGAGCCGCCACGTGTCCGCCGCCCGGAGTTCCGGCCCGCCGGCCTGGGCGCCCGGGCCGACAGCAGCGTCGGCGGCAGATCGACCCCCAGGCCGTTGATCGCGCAGCGGTACGCGTGGATGGCACCCTCGGTGTCGCCGACCTGGGTCAATGTCTCTCCCAGGAAGGACCACAGCTGCGAGGTCTGCGAACCGTGCGGCTGGTCCTCCAGCTCCGCCTGTGAGGCCTGGCACGCGGCGCGGGCGGCCTCGATGTCACCGACCAGACCCTGCACGGTCGCCCGCAGCAGCCGGGCGTGGATCCGCTCCATCGGCGGGGTGTCGGCGTTGCCGACGATCGCGTGGGCGAGCGCCAGCGCCTTACTGTGGTCGTCAAGCATGATCAGTGCGCGCATCAGGTCGCTGCGGCAGCGCATCGCGTCGCCCACCGCACCACTGGCGTCGAGATCGGTGACGGCGAGTTCCAGTATTTCGCGTGCCTTCTGCGGATCCGGCGGCGACTGCCGCAGCAGCAGGCTGCCGTACACGGCGCGCAGCATGCCGAGGGTGTGGCCGTAGTCATGTGCGTCGACGTCGGTGATCCGGCTGGCGAACTCCTGCGCGTGCCCAGTCCGGTCCGCCTGGCAGGCGGCTACCGCCGCCTGCCAGTAGGTCTCGGTGAGCGCCTGGTGGTCGCCGATCTTCGGCACGATCTTCAGCGCCTCGACGACGGGCTCCTCGGCTCCGGGGTAGTCGCCCCTTTCGCACAGCACGGTGGCGAGGATCGCGCGGACCTCCACCGCGACGTCCGAAACGTCGAGGCCTGCCTCGCTGATCTGCCGCTTGGCCAGGAGGGCGGCAGCCACGGCCGACTCGGCGTCGTCCGCGCGCGCCAGCGAGCGCACCAGACCCATCGTCGCGCCCAGCCAGTGCGGATAGTCCGGGTCCTCGGCAGCAACCAGGCAGGCCCGGTACGCTTCTGCGGCCTGTGCGTGGCTGCCGGCCTGTTCGGCCGCGCAGGCCAGCCCGAACTCTGCTGCCTGGCTGATGGCGGTGTCCCCGTCGCACTCCGAGAGCACCCGTCGGTACCAGGCCTCCGCCTCGTCGACCTTGCCGACCGTCAGCGCCGCCCGGGCCATCCGCAACTCCACCACGGCGGGCCGGCGGGATGTCTCCTCGTTCGACAGCCAGAGATCCTCCGGCGTGCAGCCCAGCCGCTCGCTGAGGTGCCGCACCACCCGGTCCGTCGGGACGCGGCGGCCCGCCTCCAGAAGGGAGATGTAGCTGGCCGAGATGTTCTCGCCGACGAGATCGAGCTGGCGCAGGCCACGTTCGCCGCGCAGTTGCCGCAGACGGGTGCCGAAGGTCTGGGGCGTCTGCATGGGTTTGTCAGTTAGCCGCACCACATTGCTCACAAAATGACTACCAGTCTGTCAAGCATGTCAGGAACAGGTTCTTTCGACCGCGAGATCCACTGCTCGGAGCGCATGTCAATCGACTCTGGGCAGTCACCTGCGATCATCTGCCAATACGTGAGAAGAGTGTACCCCTTCGTCTTCGTCAGGTGTGCGCTGAAGGACTTCCGCCCGCCGGGCAGGTGCCGGATCGAGCGCCTTCAACGGGAGTCGAGCCGCATGGATGGTTACTGTGATCTCGGCAGCCCTGTCAAGGTCGCATAACAAACCAGTCAACTCGAAGCGGCGCTGCAACGACCGGGTCAGAAGAAGAAGGGTCCGCTCAGAGTGAACGGATGGCTCCTCGCCGGCGGAGGCGGCGAGGACCGAGCGCACGCCTTCCAGCACGCTGATGGCCGCGTCGAGATCGGCGCGCCGACCGTACGCGTCGAATCGGGCGCAGAGCGCGGTGGCGAGCTGGCGACAGTTGATCAGTCGCGCCTCACCGCTCGCCGGCCCGTCCTCGCAGGCCTGCTGCAGCAGTGCGATCGCCATGCTGAACTGCTCCGGGTCGGTGGTGTGCCGGGCGTACTCCAGCATCAGTCCGCCCAACTCGCGGGCGGAAGTCCAGGAAGTCACCGGTCCGACCCGGTGGTGCGTGTCGCGGTCCGGAAGGTTGGCCGGGGAGTGCAGCAGAGCGCTGTGACACTGGGACAGCCACGAGATGGCGGCGGGTCTCGAGCGTACGGCAGCAGGTCTGCACCCGAGCCGGCTGGAATGGGCGGGGCGCAGCTGCTCTGTGAGTGCGGACGACGGGTGCTCCGAGTGACCCAATTGCATATTCCCCCCGTAAGTGCTCGTGCATGACAGACGCTACGTGACCAGAAGGAATGGGGGACTCGACTCCAGCCTCTCTGCTCGCACACGCCCCCATGAGTCCCAGGCGGCCGGAGCCGAGGCTACCCACGAATCGATCCGGTGTCACTCAATCTTCGGTCAACGATCAGTGCGTAACGCCGGCCGGGCCGTCAAGATCTGTCAATCATTACTTGACTCATATGTGATGCAAGTTCTAAGGTCGCATGACAAACGGTCAGCCATGATTGTGGATCGGTATGCGGAGCGGCCCACCGCGTCACCCGCATGCTGCGTTCCGCGCGCGAGCCCGACGACGTCCGCTCCGCGAGCGCCGCCGTGAGACAGAACGCCGACGTGCAACAGGACGAGTCAGGGGAAGATCGCCCGTGAGCCGATTCGCGCCACCCGACTGTTCCGAGACGCCTGGTCAGGAAGCCGACGCCGCCTCGGCTCGGCTGCCGGACCTGCGTTGGAACGCCACGGAGAGGGATGTACCGGAGGCTACCGGCGCGGAGCTCTTCGAAGCTCAGGCCGCGAGCACACCGGACGCCGTCGCGTTGCGGTTCGAGGGCCGGCAGCGCAGCTATGCCGCGCTCAACGCGGACGCCAACCGACTGGCCCGCGTCCTGGTGGCGCGCGGTGTCGGGCCGGAGACGATCGTCGCCCTCGCCCTGCCGCGCTCGGCCGAGGTCGTGATCGCCATGCTGGCCGTGCTCAAGGCGGGTGGCGCGTTCCTGCCGGTGGACCCCCGCTACCCCACCGACCGGATTGACGCGATGCTCACGGACGCCCGGCCGCTGCTGGTCCTGGGGACCGGTGGGGACGGCCGCCCGGCGAGGGCCGGAACGTTGAGCGTCGAGGAACTGCTCGCCGAGGCGGCCGAGGCGCCGGCCGGGAACGTGACCGACCCGGAGCGCCGGGCTCCCCTGAACGTCGGCCACCCGGCCTATCTCATCTACACCTCGGGGTCGACCGGCCGCCCCAAAGGGGTGCTCGTCACCCACCGCGGACTGCCTAGCCTGGTCTGCGCCCAGGGCGAGGCGTTCCGGGTCGGACCGGGCAGCCGGGTGCTGCAGTTCGCCTCGCTGAGCTTCGACGCCGCCGTGTCCGAACTCTGCATGGCACTGCTGCGCGGCGCCACGCTCGTGCTGGCGCCGCAGGAGCGGTTGGCGCCGGGCGCCGCGCTGGCCGAGCTCGTCGCGAGCGAGGGGATCACACACGCCACTCTGCCCCCCGCGGTGCTGCCGCTGCAGGAGGGGCCGGACCGGCTGCCCGCGGACCTGGCGCTGATCGTCGCGGGTGAGGCCTGCCCGGCGGACGTTGCGGCCCGCTGGTCGGAGGGTCGGCTCATGCTCAACGCGTACGGCCCCACCGAGAGCACCGTCTGCACCACGATGACCGCCCTGCCGCACGGTGTGGGCAACCCGCCGATCGGCCGCCCGATCGTCAACACCAAGGTGCACCTGCTGGACGAGAGGCTGCGGCCGGTGCCGGTCGGCGAGCCGGGAGAGCTGTTCGTCTCCGGGCCCGGACTGGCCCGCGGGTACCTGGGCCGGCCCGGCCTGACCGCCGGACGATTCCTTCCGTGCCCGTTCGGCGATCACGGCGAACGGATGTACCGCACCGGCGATCTGGCGCGCTGGCGGCCCGACGGCTCGCTCGACTTCCTGGGCCGGGTGGATGACCAGATCAAGATCCGCGGCTTCCTGATCGAGCCGGCCGAGATCGAGGAAGTGCTCTGTGACGACCCCGACGTCTCCCGGGCCCGGGTGACGGTTCGGCGGGACACCGGCACCCCGCAACTGGTGGCGTACGTGGTCCCCGCCGACGGCGGACGGGTGCATCCGGCGGGACTGCGCCGGCTGGTGGCCGCGCGGCTGCCCGGCCACATGGTGCCGGCGGCCTTCGTCCCGCTGGACCGCCTTCCGCTGACCGCCAACGGCAAGCTCGACCAGGCGGCGTTGCCGGCTCCCCGGATCACCGGCACAGGCACCGGTCCCGCGCCGCGTACCCCGCAGGAGGAGGTGCTCTGCGGGCTCTTCGCCGATGTGCTGGCCCTGCCGAAGGTCGGCACGGGGGAGAACTTCTTCGAGCTCGGCGGCGACTCGCTGCTGGCCACCCGGCTCGCCGCCCGGGTGCGGGCCACCTTCGGTGTGGACCTCCCGGTGCACACGGTGATCGAGGCCGCCACCCCGGCAGGGGTCGCCCGCCGGCTTGGTGTGGACCGTGTCGACGAGGCCCTCGAGATGCTCCTGCCGCTGCGTGCCGCGGGTGCCCGGACGCCGCTGTTCTGCATCCACCCCGCGGGCGGGATCAGCTGGTCGTACACGGGACTGCTGGCGCATCTGGACGCGCATCGCCCGGTGTACGGCATACAGGCCCGCGGGCTGACCGGCGCGCATCCTCCGGTCCGCGACCTGGACGAGATGGTCGATCACTACCTACGGGCGATCCGCGAGGTGCAGCCCGAAGGCCCCTGGCATCTGTTGGGCTGGTCCTTCGGCGGCCTGGTCGCCCACTCCCTCGCCGCGCGCATCCAGCGGGACGGCGGCCGGATCGGCATGCTGGCGATCCTCGACGCCTACCCGGTGCTGCCGCCGGAGCTCGACCACGAGGACGACGAGGCGGCCTTCCTGGCCGACATGCTGCATTTCATCAACCTGCCCGCCGACGAGGCGGTGACCGGAAGGCCGCTCGACCGCGCCGGGGTGCTGGCCCTGGCCCGCCGGGAGGGCAGCGCGCTGGCGAGCCTGGATGCCCGGACCATCGAGCGGGTGATCGACGTGTTCGCCACCAACTACGCGCTACTGCGCCGCTACACGCCCCAGACCGTCACCGGCGATCTCCATGTGTTCAGCGCCGTACGAGGCCGGTCGGCAGGCCTGGCCGCCGCCGACTGGCGCCCCTTCACGCGCGGCGAGATCCACGAGTACGAAGTCGACTGCGAACACCAGGACATGGGCCGTGCCGAGCCCATGTCCCGGATCGGGCCGGCGATCGCCGCATGCCTCGCGGCCGGCGATCCGGGAAACCATCCACCACGCTCCGCGGCCCGTCCGGCAGCAAACCCCCGAAGCGTTCTCAGGAGGACGAAGTGAGCTCAGAAACGACGGAGACGTTCGACATCGTCGTCATCGGCGGTGGCCCCGGCGGATCCACGGTCTCCACGCTGACCGCGAAGCAGGGCCACCGGGTGCTGCTGCTGGAGAGGGACACCTTCCCCCGGTACCAGATCGGCGAGTCGCTGCTGCCCTCCACCGTGCACGGGATCGGGAAGCTGCTCGGCGTG
>CAMLJW010000018.1 GCA_946480485.1 uncultured Streptomyces sp.
GGGCCACAGCGAGGAAACTGCGCGATCGAACAAAGCGCAGTCCCAAGTTCGTGCGATCGCCGCATGGAGCACGCCGTGAGGCTCTGTGAGCGTGAGCGCCGAGAGAGAGGGCGGTCATGGTCACACCACCTAGCAGGGCACAGGTTGTCATTGTCGGCGGCGGCATCATCGGAACGAGTACCGCGTACCATCTGGCGCGGCGCGGCTGGAACGATCCGGCTGCGCTCCGGCGCCACATCCGCAAGGGCGATGTGGTTCTGCTTGAGCAGAACACACTCACCTCCGGCACCACCTGGCACGCAGCGGGTCTTGTGACCCAGGCCCGGTACACCTCGGGTACCCGACAGGTGGTGCAGCGCAGCCTCGACGTGTTCTCTTCGCTTGAGGCCGACACCGGGTTCTCTCCCGGGTTCGTGCGCACCGGCACCATGAACCTCGCGACCTCTCCCGAGCGCCTGGAGGAGATCCGGCATCTCGCAAGCGTCGTGCGTGGCGACGGCGTCGAGGCAGAGTTGCTCGACGTCGAACAAACCTTGGAGCTGCACCCTCTCCTCAACCCCGAGGGTATCCACGGCTCGCTCTACTTCCCCGAGGACGGACGGGGCAGCGCCACCGACACGACGATCGCGCTGGCGCGCGGAGCCACGCAGAGGGGCGCGAAGGTTCTCGAAGGCGTCACCGTCACCGACGTCATCGTCGAGAACGGCACGGTTCGAGGCGTTCGGACCTCGGCGGGCGACATCGAGGCCGAGTACGTCGTGAACGCCACCGGAATGTGGGGCCGTGAGTTCGCCGCGAAGGCAGGTGTCGACGTGCCCCTCCAGGCGCTCGCGCACTACTACGTCGTGACCGAGGCCATCGAGGGACTTCCCCGCAACCTACCCACCATCAAGAGCGGCGACGAGCACTCCTACGTCAAGGACGAGGCCGGCGCCCTGATGGTCGGTTTCTTCGAGCCCGGGAGCTATCCGTGGGGATCGCGCGGTATCCCCGGCAGCGACGGCTTCATCCACCTTCCTGAGGACTGGGACCACCTCGGCCCCTTCTACGAGAAGATGATGCACCGGTTGCCCATCCTGGAGGACGCGGGTATCCGGCTTCACTTCTGCGGTCCGGAGAGCTTCACCCCTGACGGTCAGTACCACCTCGGCGAAGCGCCGTACCTGCGCAACTACTTCGTGGCCGCCGGCTTCAACTCCGTCGGCTTCCTCTCCGGTCCCGGTGCGGGGTCGGTGCTCGCCGACTGGATCGTCGACGGGCGCAGCCCCATCGACCTGGCTGAGACCGATCTCGGTCGCACGCAGCGCCACGAGATGAACCGGCGGTTCCTCGAGACCCGCGTCCTGGAGACACTCGACATCTCCTACGAGGTTCACTGGCCGTTCCAGCAGCGGTCCAGTGCGCGTCCCCTCCGGATCAGTCCCCTCCACCAGAAGACGGCGGAAGCTGGAGCGGTCTTCGGCGAACTCTGTGGCTGGGAGCGTGCGAACTGGTACGCCCCGGCGGGAGTCGAGCCCCGCTACGAGTACTCCTTCGGCAAGCCGAACTGGCTCGAGTACTCGGGTGCCGAGCATCGCGCGATCCGTGAATCCGTGGGCGCGATCGACACCTCTTCGTTCGGCAAGCTGCTCGTCCAGGGCCGTGATGCCCTGAAGGTGCTGCAACGACTCTCCGTCAACGACGTCGACACGGCCGTGGGCCGCATCACCTACACCCAGTGGCTCAACGTCCATGGCGGCATCGAGGCCGACGTGACCATCACGCGCGTCGACGAGGACGAGTTCCTTGTTCTCTCCGGCCCGGCCACGGTCAACCGCGACCTGGCGTACCTGAAGCGAAACATCGGTGCAGAGGAGTTCTGCACTGTTGCCGACGTCACCGGGACACTCGCCATGGTGGCCGTCATGGGTCCGGATTCTCGTCGGCTCCTGCAGCCGCTGACCGACGCCGACCTCTCACCTCACACGTTCGCATTCGGCGATTCACGCATCATCGACCTCGGGCTCGGCTTCGTCCGCGCCACGCGCGTCACATACGTCGGTGAGCTCGGCTGGGAGCTTCTGATCCCGTCGGAGACCGCCCACCATGTCTGGGACACCCTCTTCGAGGCGGGACAGGAACTCGGTATCAAGCCGGTCGGCTATCACGCGATGAACTCGCTCCGGGTGGAGAAGGCCTACCGGAGCTGGGGACACGACATCTCGGCGGGGGACAACCCGCTCGAAGCCGGGGTCGGCTTCACCGTCAAGTGGGACAAGCCGGGTGGCTTCATCGGACGGGAAGCGCTGATCGCCGCCAAGGAGGCCGGCATCGCTCGCCGACTGGTGCAGTTCAAGCTCACCGACCCCGACGCGATGCTCTTCCACGATGAGCCGATCTATCGCGACGGCGCGCTCGTCGGTCGTGTCGCCTCGACGATGTACGGCCACACCGTAGGCAGCGCTGTCGCCCTCGGGTGGGTGACCGCCCCGGAGGTCGTCGAGCGTGGATGGTTCGAAGCCGGCAACTACGAGATCGAGGCCCACGGCCACCGATTCGAAGCGCTCCCCTCCCTCCGCCCCCTGTACGACCCCAAGTCCGAAAGGCCCAAGTCCTGATGAGCGACGTCATCCTCACCATGTCAGCCACCGACGAGCTCGGCATCGTGGCGGCCGTCGCCACCTTCCTGGCGGACCGGAGCTACACAATCCGTGACAGTCAGCAGTACGGCGATGAGAAGAGTGGCCTGTTCTTCATGCGCGTCCATGCCTCGCCGATGATCGACGGCAGCCGCATCGACGTACTTCGGGCCCAATTCGCCGCGGAGGCGGACCGGCTCGGGCTGGAGTGGAACATCTTCGACGCCGATGAGCGGCACCGACTGCTGATCATGGTGTCCAGGCAGGGGCACTGCCTCAACGACCTGTTGCACCGAGTGCGCACCGGTGCGCTGAAGGCTGACATCGCCGCCGTCGTCTCCAACCACGAGGACCTGCGCTCCCTGGTCGAGTGGCACGGGATCCCGTTCCACCATGTCCCGGTGACGGCAGAGACGAAGCCCCAGGCTGAGAAGCAGCTGCTCCAGTACGTTGCCGACTACCAGGCCGACACGGTGGTGCTGGCCCGTTACATGCAGATCCTCAGCGAGGACTTGTGCACGGAGCTGCGTGGGCGTGCCATCAACATCCACCACAGCCTGCTGCCGAGCTTCAAGGGCGCCCGGCCCTACTTCCAGGCCCATGCCCGTGGGGTGAAGGTCGTCGGTGCCACGGCGCACTACGTCACCGCGGAACTCGACGAGGGCCCCATCATCGAACAGGACTTCGCCCGGGTCGATCATACGCACTCGGCACTCGACCTGACCGAGATCGGCAAGGACCTCGAAGCCCTCGCACTCGCGCGGGCCGTCGCCGCACACGCCGACCACCGAGTCCTGCTCAACGGCAGTCGCACGATCGTGTTCCGGCCCTGAGACGCCATCCGCACGGGGGAGGGATGGCGCGGTTCGTTCCGGGTGGCCTGGACGCCGGTGCGTCTGGGCCAGAAGCCGGAAAGGCTGCCGCTCGCGCGCGGCAGGAGGCAGGCGGCAGCGACGGCGGACGGCAGGCCTGGGCGGTCTGTACCGCGGGCTGAAACACGCCGGGCGCGTTGTACCGCGGGACTCTTGGTCGTCGACATGGTGTCCGGTCCCTGGGCGGAACGCGTGACCCCGCAGCTCACCGCGGCCGACATGCCGGCCCGTGAGATGAGCCGGGGCGCTGTCGAGCTGCTGATGGAACGGCCGGCGTCCCCGACGCCCCTCCCCGGCACGTCCTGCCGCGACCGCTGATCTCCGCCCGCGCGAGTACCGGCCCCCTGCCAACCGCTGCCGGGCCAGGAGCCCTGCTTCCGTCCCGCGTCGGCCGAGGTCGCCGCCTGCTCTCGGTGGTGAGCGAAGAATCAGCGGTGGGGTACTCGTGACGCCATGCGTGACGCCCTTTCTCCGCCGCTCGCCCCACTTCGGCCGGCGAACGTCCCCTCGGTCGCGGTCCTGGTCGAGCTGATGCGAAGCTGTACGGCCGGCGGTCATGTCAAATGCTGGGAGCGCTTCGCCGAGAGCGCGGCCCGGTACCAGGAACCCGGAACAGACGGCCTAGGGATCGGTGGTCCCGGAGTCGATCTGACCCTCTATCTGCTGGGGGAGCGGGAACGGATCGAGCGCCTGTCGCCATGGGTACGGCTCGTCACCCTCCGCCCGGTGTTCAGCACGGCGGCCGTGCTGCCGGCCGGCGACGGAACGGATGTCTCGGATCTCGCTCCGTACCACCCCCGGCTCGCCGCGCTGCTGCCGCGCCACGACGTATGGCATATGACGCACTGCTTCGCGTTCGCCTCGACCGCGGACCGGCTGGCCCGGTGCGCGGCACGGAGAGGGGCGCAAGGCGGGGCGCGGCAGCCGCGGCTCGTCGCCTCGGTGCATACCGACGTTCCCGCGCTGGCCGCCGTGCACGTCCGTCATCTCTCCGACCGCCTGCCCGCCCCCTTCCGGCCGGTGGGCCGCATCGTCACGGAGGGCGCGTCGGACCATGTGAGCGCCTGGCTGCGGCGGCGCCACGCCAGACTGCTGCGGACCTGCGAGCGGGTACTGGTCGCCACACCGGCGGAGCGCGCGGAACTCGCCGGGACACTGGGCCCGGACCGGGTCTGCCTACTGCGTCGTGGCGTCGACCGCGCGCGATTCCGGCCCGACCCAACGGCTCGGGCCTGGCTCGCCCAGGAGTACGGGGTTCCGGCCGACCGGCCGCTCGTCCTGTTCGTCGGCCGCCTCGACGACTCGAAGCGCGTACTGATGCTGGCCGAGAGCCTGCGCCGGACGCGTGAGGAGGGCA
Organism: uncultured Streptomyces sp.; assembly: GCA_946480485.1. The sequence continues at coordinate 4,848 of CAMLJW010000018.1, forward strand.
GAGCGGTCCATGCCGTGATGGCGGGGTCGGGCGTGGAGAGGAACAGGATCGCCCAGATCCTCGGGCGGCACGTCACCCTGCTCGGTTCGCTCCCGCAGGATCGGCTGGCGCGCGTGTACGCCGGGTGCGACATCCTCGCCTGCCCGTCCCGGACGGAGACCATAGGCAACGCCGTCGCCGAGGCGATGGCGAGCGGACTTGCGGTGTTCCTGCCGGAAGGTGCCCGGACGACGCACTGGCTGACCGCCGCGGACCAGGACGGCATCGTGGTCCGCCGCGACGACGTACGCGGCTGGGCGGAGGCGCTCGGCGCGCTGGTGGACCGGCCCCGGCGGCTCCGCGCCGTGGCCCGGCGTGCGGCCGAGACGGCCCGGAGCGAGCATCCTTCCTGGGATCAGGTCCTCGCCGAGGATCTGATCCCCGTCTGGCGCGGGCCGGCGATGTCGCGGCGCGACGTGCACGTGGCCTGAGGGGACGGAGCGGGGACTCCAACGGAGCGGGATCACGGACGGTGCTCGGGGCGCGCCTGGTCCCCGTCGCGCTCCGGGCGGTACAGGGCGGCGATCCGCGCCGAGGAGTCCAGGCTCACGATCCCCGCGGTCACCAGGGCAAGTCCGAGAACGGTGAAGCAGGTGACCGGCCAGCCGGAGCGGATCGTCTCGCCGAACAGAGTGGTTCCGACGGTGACGGCGACCGCCGGCTCGGTCGCGTCGATCACGGTCAGACTGGCGGCCAGCGGGCCCTGCTGGAAGGCGCTCTGGATCAGCAGCAGCCCGCCGACGCTCGCCACGACGAGGGCGTACGTCTGCCAGGCGGAGAGGGTCGCGCCGACGCCCTGCCTGAGCCGGTCGACCGTCGCGGCCAGGAGGACCGACTGGGTACCCATGACCGCTCCGGCGGCCAGCGCCACGGCCGAGGCCCGCCAGGGACCGGACAGCGGCTTCGCGGCCGCCAGCGCGCAGCCCACCAGGGCCACGGTCGTTCCCAGGACCGTGAGCCAGGACAGCAGATCCGTCGCTTCCGGGTCACCGCCGTGCGGACGGGCCGACACGAGGGCGAGGGCCAGCCCCGTGGCCACCGCGAGGGTGCCCAGCCACTCGCGGACGCCCAGCCGCGCGCGGTGCAGACGTGCGGACAGCGGTACGGCGAAGATCAACTCGGCGACGACCAGTGGCTGGACCAGGCTCAGCGGGCCGAAGGCCAGAGCGAGGGACTGGAAGCCGTACGCCAGTACCGCCAGCGCGATGCCGGTGCGCCACAGGGGCTCCCGGGCCAGCCGGACCAGCAGGTGCAGGGAGAGCGACTCGGTGTCCGGTCGTGTGCTGGCGGCTCGCTGCTGCAGCACTCCGGCAACGGCGAAGCAGGCACCCGCGGCGAGCGCGGCGAGGACGGCGATCGGCATTCCGGGTCCTGCTCCTTCGCGGCACGCTGGGCGTCAGTCGGTGGCGCGGCACGCTGGGCGTCAGTCGGTGGCGTCCGGTTTCCGCGGGTGCGTCGGTCCCCGGGTGTGGACGTAGAGACGACGGCGGTCACCGACATCGATGGGCTGGGGTTCCGGCAGTTCGTAGCGGACGGGGAGCTGATGGTCGGCGAGCTGACGGCGCGGGTTGTAGACCTGGTTGAACTTCCACAGCATGCGGGCGAAATTGGTCTGGCCGTGCAGCAGGTTGCGGCCCAGGACGCGTGCCGCGCCGAAGGCCGTGCGCACTCCCAGGTGCTTGCGGTTGATGACGGCCTGGGTGCGTACGAGTTCCCGGTAGAACTGGTCCAACGGCAACGTGGTGGGGACCACGGCGTGTTGGATGTCGAAGAGACGGTAGTCCCGGGTGGTGAGCCGCCGCGACTCGGTGTGCCAGATCTCCGTACCGGGATAGGGCGTCATCACCGTGAAGTGGACGATCTCCGGCACGGAAAGCGCGAACTCCCGCACGATCCGGAAGCGCTCCATGTCCCATGCGGGGTCGACGATCAGGTTGATCGCCACCTTGATGCCCAGCTTCCTGGCCACCTCCAGGGCACGGAAGTTCTCGTCGGGACTGATCCTCTTGCGGAACAGGTCCAGCCCCTCCGCGTCGATGGCCTCCATACCGAGGAACATGTACTGGAGCCCGAGCCGTGACCAGCGTTCGAAGACCTCGGGGTGGCGCAGGAGCACATCGCTGCGGGTTTCCAGGTAGTACTGCTTGCGGATGCCGCGGCGTTCCACCTCGGAGGCGATGGCGTCGCCGTGCTCGGGCCGGATGAAGGCGACGTCGTCGACGATGAACACGTTCGGCTCGCGGATGCTCGCCAGGTCGTCGGCCGCCGCCTCGGGCGACGCCTTGCGATAGCTGCGGCCGTAGAACGTCCATGCGGAGCAGAACGAGCAGTCCCAGGGGCAGCCGCGGGTGAATTCGACCGAGGCGCACGGGTCGAGTTCGCCGATGAAGTACCGGCGGCGATTGCGCATCAGGTCACGCGCGGGGAGCGGGGCATCGATGCTGTCGAGCATCTGGGGCGCCGGTCCCCGGCCGCTCGTGGTGACGACCCCGGGGACGTCCTGCGCCGCTCCGTCACGGACCGCCTCCAGCAGCGGCGCGATCACCGGCTCACCCTCGCCGCGCACCACCGCGTCGACCGAGCCGCCCGCCTGTTCCAGCACCTCTTCGGCGACGAAGGAGACGCTGTGGCCGCCGAAGAAGACGAAGCAGCCGGGTACGGTCTGCTTCACCTGCGCGGCCAGGTCGATGGCCTCCGGGATGTTCGCCAGGTAGTTGAGGGAGATCCCGAGGGCCTCCGGCCCAAAGGACCTGAGTTCGCTCATCAGCAGGGACCGGTCGAGCACCTGGAGGTCCACGACACGGACCTCGTGACCGGCGTCGCGGGCGGCGCCCGCCACTCGTTCGAGACCGAGCGGCTCCAGTCTCAGAAAGATCTCGGAGTACATCAGGGCGCTGGGGTGGACGAGCAGGAGACGCATCATCACCTTGCCACGAACTTGGAGGTGGGGGTATCCCCTTCTTATCCCGGTGAACCCGCGGGGAGTACCGCCAGCCGGCGGTATCGGAGGTTGCTGCAGGGTGGTTTCCGGCACGCTGACACGGGTGACTCCACATCTGCGTACCGCCATCGCTCCGGCGCCGGGTAGGGAACGGCACTGTGAGGATTCCGCCCCTCCCCCGCACCAGCCCCCGCCGCTGCCGGGGCCCGCTCGGTGACGACGGAGCCGGCGGGCTACCGCGCCACCGCCCCGTGTGGGCGCCCGCCGACGCACGCAGGGAGACAGTCCGATGACGCACTCCGGCCCCACCTACGACCCCGGGGCGAGGCCCGTTGATCCTCTCTCGCCGGCCGCGACCGGTCACGCCTCGGGGAGGAAGCAAGAGCCGGTCCTGCGGGGCGTCCCGGGGGTGGCGTTGGTGACGGGCGCGTCCTCGGGCATCGGTGCCGCGATCGCGCGACGCTTCGCCGAGGGCGACTGGCAGCTGGTGCTCAGCGGCCGGGACCGGCGCGGGCTGGAGGAGACGGCTGCCGGTACGTCGGCCACGATTCTGCCCGCCGACCTTGCCACTCCCGACGGTCCCCGCCTGCTGGCCGAGTCCGCGCTCGGCGCGGCCGGACAGATCGACCTGCTGGTCGCCGGGGCGGGCATCGGCTGGGCCGGGCCCTTCGTCTCCATGCCGCACGCGGCCATCGACCGGTTACTGACCGTGGACCTGAACGCGACGCTCCATTTGGTACGGGCGGTACTGCCCTCCATGGTGGCGGCCGGACGCGGACGCGTCGTGCTTGTCGGGTCGGTCGCGGGGATGGTCGGGGTACGGGACGAAGCGGTGTACTCGGCCGCCAAGGCTGCCTTGGCGGCCTTCGCCGAGGCGCTTCGGCAGGAGTTGCGGGGCACAGGCATCGGGGTGACGCATGTCGTGCCGGCGGCCGTGGACACGGCGTTCTTCGAGCGGCGTGGCGCCCCTTACCAGCGCGCCTGGCCGTGCCCCGTCCCGGCCGGCGAGGTGGCCGACGCCGTCTGGGACGCCGTCAAGCACGGACGCGAGGACGCCTACGTACCGTCCTGGCTCCATCTGCCCGGTCGGGTACGCGGCGTCGCTCCCTCCCTGTACCGGCGGCTGCTGAACCGCTTCGGTTGACGCCTGCTCCGTCCCAGGCCCGCTCGGTTGGCGTCCGCACGGTTCCCGCCCCGGTGAAGCAGGTGGGCTGAGGCCCGCTTCGTCCGAAGCCCGCTTCCGCTTCCCGCCCCTCCTCGTCCTGCGCGAGGTCCGTTGGGAGTTCGCGGCTCAGAAGCCCGATTTACTGGCCCGACGACTCCCCCTACGCCCGCGCGAGCCCCGTCTTCAGCCCCGCCCCGCACAGCGGCACGACAGCCGTACGGCTTCCCGGCACCCCGTCCCGGACGGCCGCCCAGCAGGCCACCCCCGTCGACTCGACGTACAGCCCGCGCGAGGCCAGGTCCCGCTGGGCATGCTGGATCTGGTCCTCTGTCACGGTGAGGAAGGTGCCCCCGGACTCGCGTACCGCTCGCAGGATCTGCCGGGCTCGTGGCGGGCGCGGGATCGCGATGCCCTCCGCGAGAGTGGGGGCCCTCGGCGTGACGTCGACGAGGTCGTCCGCGCCCTCGTTCCAGGCCTGAGCGAGGGGCGCCACCGCGGCGGACTGGACCGCGTACAGCGCGGGCCGGCGGTCGATCAGCCCCGCCGTGTGCAGCTCGGCCACGGCGAGAGCGGCGCCCAGCAGCAGTGTCCCGTTGCCGACGGGCACGAAGAGTACGTCGGGAAGCCGTCCGCCGAGGTCCTCCCAGAGTTCGTGGACATAGGTCTTCGTGCCGTGCAGGAAGTACGGGTTGAAGACGTGGCTGGCATAGAACGTGCCCTCCTCGTCCGCCGCCGCCCGGGCCGCCCGCCCGGCCGCCTCCCGGTCGCCGGGGACCACTTCCAGCCGGGCCCCGTGCGCCCCGATCTGCTCCAGCTTCTTCGGTGACGTGCCCTCAGGGACGTACACGGTGCACGGCAGTTGCGCTCGGGCGCAGTACGCGGCGACTGCCGTGCCCGCGTTGCCGCTGCTGTCCGCGATGACCCGGCGCGGGCGCAGCCGCAGGGCCAGCTCGGTCAACAGCACCGCCCCGCGGTCCTTGAACGAGAGCGTCGGCAACAGGAAGTCGAGTTTGGCCGAAACACCGTTCTTCAGCGGGACCAGCGGCGTACGGCCCTCGCCCAGCGACACCGTCGGTGCGGACAGGGGCAGGCATTCGGCGTACCGCCACAGTGAATTCACCCGTCCGGCAAGCGACTTGAGGGGCGCGGGCGTTGGAGTGAAGTCCAGGTCGAGCGGGCCGCGGCACACCGGGCAGCACCAGGCGGGCGAGTCCGACAGGACGCGGGTGCCGTCCATCGGGCAGAAGCGATCCGGCAGTGGAGTAGTCATGAGCGCAGGTTAGAGGCGCCGTTCGGTGACGTTGTGCCATGACCGGTGGACAGCCCGCGTGTTACGTCCGGCAAGTCCTCCTGTGCAATGAGCATCATCCACATCTACCTCGGCGACCCGCGGGTGCAGCTGATTGCCCCCGACGGCACCGCCTACACGTGGAAAGGCGTACGGCACGGGCGGCTTCGCCGACCGTGGGCCAGGGCTACTCCCCGTACAATCGCCCGGCCCCCGTCAACGGTTTCGCGGTGCTTCAACGCACCCGGCGGTCACCCCGACACGGCAGAGCTGGAACCTGGGGGACCGCGAGATCAGCTGCCTGTTCGGCGCAACGGACGAGAAGGGCAGCCTGACCGGCTCGCTGCGCAGCGACGAGACCCCACTGCTGCGTAAAGCCTCCAGCGTGCCGATATCATCACTTTGAGTGATTCTCTGGCCTTTCCTTGCCTGGAACAGCCCAGAGTTGCCACGCTGTTGCTGTCTGTACAACCTGATGGGAGCGGCCAGTGACATTCGGTGAGCAGCCGGCGTACCTCCGCGTCGCGGGTGATCTCCGTAAGAAGATCGTCGACGGCGCGCTGCCACCGCACACCCGCCTCCCGTCCCAGGCCAGGATCCGCCAGGAGTACGGGGTTTCGGACACGGTCGCCCTGGAGGCCCGCAAGGTGCTGATGGCCGAGGGCCTGGTCGAGGGCCGCTCGGGGTCCGGCACGTATGTGCGCGAGCGGCCCGTGCCGCGCCGCATCGCCCGCTCCGGGTACCGGCCGGAGCACGGCGCGACCCCGTTCCGTCAGGAGCAGGCTGACGTCGAGGCATGCGGCACATGGGAGTCGTACAGCCGGCAAACCGAGGCGAGCGGCGCGATCGCCGAGCGGCTCGGGATCCAGCCCGGCGATCGCGTGACGTGCACGAAGTACGTCTTCCGGGATGCCGGCGAGGCGATGATGCTCTCCACGTCCTGGGAGCCGTTCGCCGTCACGGGACGTACGCCGGTGATGCTCCCCGAGGAGGGCCCGCTAGGCGGCCTGGGGGTGGCCGAGCGTATGGCGGCCATCGACCTGGTCGTGGACAACGTCACGGAGGAGGTGGGCGCGCGACCCGGTGTCGCCGAGGAACTGGCGGCGCTGGGGGGTGTTCCCGGGCACGTGGTGCTCGTCATCCAGCGCACGTTCTACGCGTCGGGGCGGCCAGTGGAGACGGCGGACGTGGTGGTACCGGCGGACCGGTACCGGATCTCCTATCACCTGCCGGTGAGGTAGCCCGCGAACTCCGGGCACCCGACCCCGGCCCCCCGCCTCCCGGCCGCCCCGCATCTCCTGGGGTGGTCGGGGCGCCTCCTGGGGACGTGCCGCTGGAAGGGGGCACGTGCCGCTGGAATTCGGCCGTTCTCAGGCCGGCTCATCGGTCGGCTGTCCGTGCTGTTGACGGCGCCGACGGGGGTACGAGGGGGCGCTTGCGTGAGCAGGCGCCCATCCATCTTGGCTGGTTGCGTGCCTCTTTGTGAAAAGCCGTATGCGCAGCGTGAAGTTTGGGCATAGGCTCGGGCATATGCGGATTGCGGTTTCCTTATCGAGCACGGTATGGCGAGGACCGGGGTCGGGGAGCGGAGGGGTGCGGTGAGCGACAGCACGATCACTCTCCCCTGGCTCGTCATCCGGCAGGACGACAGCGGTAATCGCTACCGCGTCGGCAGGTACGCGACCAGGGCCGAGGCCCAGAAGATTGCGGACGGCCTCGGGGACCGGGGCCACAAGCAGCTCTACTGGATCGAGCGGATCGAGCGGAGCGGGACCAAGTGATTTCGCCCGCACGGCTCCCGTAGGCTCCGGCGCATGACGGAACGGATCGTGGTGGTCGCAGCCGCCCTGTTGAGCGAGGGACGCCTCCTGGCCGCGCGCCGCAGTGCGCCCCCCGAGCTGGCCGGGCGCTGGGAGCTGCCCGGCGGCAAGGTCGAGCCCGGCGAAACGCCCGAGCGGGCCCTCGTGCGTGAGCTGCGCGAAGAGCTTGGCGTCGAGGCTGAGCCGCTCGCGCGCATCGCGGGGGAGTGGCCGCTGAAGTCCCCGTACGCCCTCCATGTGTGGACCGCCCGTCTGTTCCCCGGCTCGGGCGACCCGAAGCCCCTCGAGGACCACGACGAGTTGCGCTGGCTGACGCCCGACGAGGTCTGGGACGTGGACTGGCTGGACCAGGATGTGCCGGCCGTGATGGAGGTCGCACGCCAGGCCTGGAGTGTGTGAGCGCTGGGACGCTTGAGCCGGGATGCGTGGCCCTGAGGTGCGGGACGACGGCCCGAACCCCGGTTCCGTGCCCGAGTTGGGCTTGCGAGTGCGCGACACCCGTCGTACGTGGCACCCTCGTCCGTGGGGCGCATGTGGCGCCTGAGGTGGTCGCACCGTGCGGCGGTCGTACGCCGTTCGTGCCACGGTGCGCCCCCATGTGCGGTACTCCGCCCGACATATCGGGTATGTGCCAATTAACCCCACGTAACCGGACATGGCCCCGCTTCTGGCTCGGGAGTGATCTGCGTGATCCACACCGAAGGCGACACCGCCGAGTGGACCTTCCCCGCGGATCCCAATTCCGTACGGACCGCCCGCGCCGTCGTCCGGGGCCAGCTACGTGTCTGGGGGCTCGACTGTCTCGGAGACGTGACCGCGCTGCTGGTCAGCGAGCTTGTGACCAATTCCCTCCGGCACGCCACGGGCCCCATCGGCGTACGCCTCGTCCGTCCTTCGGAGCCGCTCGGTGCGCTGCTCGTGGAGGTCTCGGACCCGCTGCCCAACCCGCCGCGTGAGCGGACAGCGCACCCCGAGGACGAGGGCGGCCGCGGGCTCCAACTGGTGGCTTCCTCCTCGCGGCGCTGGGGTACCCGGCCCGGTGGAACGGGTAAGACCGTGTGGTTCGAGCTGGCCCTGCCGGGCTGAGCGGAAGCGACTTTCGGGCCGGTCGGGACGAGTTGGCCGCGAGGGACGGCCTTAGTGCGTGATTCGACGGGGGGCGCTGGTGAGAAGACTGGGAGTGTTTGCCGCCGCCGGTCCAAAAAGCATCGGGATCGTGCTGTGATCGTGAACACCGTGTTGTGCGGCACCGTAGTGCTGGATACTGCGGGCAGCCGCCCCCGGTGACCGGTGCCGGGCCGCGGTGAGCTGGAGGGGACGGTTCGCGTGAGCGAGATACCAGCGAAGGCCATGGAGTCGACGGAGTCCACGGAGTCCGAGGACCCGGCGGGCCGCGCGGTGACTGAGGCGATGGGCGATGGCGCCGTGGAGGCGCCGGGCGACGTGACATGGCAGAGCAGTCCGCCTGGGTCGATCTACGACTACATCAAGGTCGCCTCGTTCTCGATCGGCCCCGACGGCCTCGTCGACCAGTGGAGTCTGCGCGCCGAGCAGATCTTCGGCATCGCCGCGGAGCGGGCCGTGGGCATGGATCCCGTCGAGGCCTTCGTCGCCGCGGACCGCCGCGCGCAAGGGCAGCGGAAGATGGCCGAGATCCTCGACGGCCGGGAGTGGACCGGTGTGGTCCCCTTCCAACTGCCGGACCCCGAGGGGGCGGGCCGGGGTGCCGAGGGGCTTGCCGAGGTCTACGTCATGCCGACGCGTACGGACGCGGGCGAACGAGCCGCCGTCTGCATCGTCGTGGACGCGCGCACCCTGCGCAGTATTGAGACGGACCTCGCTGCTTCTCAGGCAATTTTCAGCCAATCCCCGTTCGGCTTTCTACTGATCGACACAGAACTCAAGATCCGCCGTGCCAACGAGCGGTTCGCCTCGGTCTTCAGCGGTGGTGTCGACGACCACCGCGGACGCACCGTCAGGGACTATCTGCCGCAGGGTGAGGCCGATCGGGTCTCCGCCACGATGCGCCGCGTCCTGGAGACCGGCGACTCCGTCACCGACATGCTGGTGACGGGCAGCGTGCCCGGTTCGACCAAGCGACGCCATTGGTCCATCAACCTCCACCGCGTACACAGCGGGTCGGGCCGGCCGATCGGTATCGCGTGGCTGGGTACCGACGTCACCTCGCGCCGCGCCGCCGCCCGTGAGGCCGCCGCCGCCCGGCGTAATCTCGCCATCCTCAACGAGGCCGGGGCACGCATCGGCAACTCGCTCGACCTGGAGACCACGGCTCGTGAACTCCTCGACGTGGCCGTACCCGGCTTCTGCGACCTCGCCTCCGTCGACCTCTACCAGGCGCTCCTCTCCGGTGACGAGACCCCGCCCGGTTTCGCCGACGGCAGCGCCGAGCTGCGCCGGGTCGCCTTTGCGAGCGCCGTCGGGCCCTTCCTCAGCGGACCCGAGCCGGTGAACGTCGGCGCCGTCCACCAATTCCCGTTCAACTCGCCCTGCGCGGACGCCCTGCGCGCCGCCCGCCCGCGATCCGTGCGCGGCGAGGACGGCGGCCTCGTCCAGTCCACGCTCGCCGTCCCGATGGTCGCGCACGACATGGTCGTCGGCCTCGCCCAGTTCTCGCGTACGAAGGGCAGCGAGCCGTTCGACGAACGCGACCGCGCGCTGGGCGCCGAACTCGCCGCGCGCGCCGCGGTCTGCATCGACAATGCCCGCCTGTACCGCCGCGAGCACGAACGCGCCCTGATACTGCAGCGGTCCCTGCTGCCCCCCGGCGACCCGGAGGCATCCGGCCTCGACATCGCCTGCCGCTACCTCCCCGGAAACGCCGCGACCGAGGTGGGCGGGGACTGGTTCGACGTCATCGAACTCCCCGGCCATCGCACCGCGCTGGTCGTCGGCGACGTGATGGGCCGCGGCCTGCGCGCAGCCGTCGCCATGGGGGAACTCCGTACGGCCGTACGTACCTTGGCGCTGCTCGACCTCGAACCGGCCGAGGTGCTCTCTGCGTTGGACGAGATCGCCCGGGGCCTCGGCACACCCGGCGGCATCCAGCAGGCCACCCGCACCGCCGGCCGGCAGTCGCAGCGTGACGCCGACCTCTCCGAGGTGTATCTCGCGACCTGCGTGTACGCGGTCTACGACTCTGTCACGCGCCGCTGCACCTTCGCCAACGCGGGACACCTGCCACCGGTGCTGGTGGAGCCCGGCGAGAGCGCGCTCATGCTCGACGTACCGCCCGGGATGCCGCTCGGGGTCGGCGGCGAGCCGTTCGAGGAGGTCGAGGTCGAGCTGCCGGAGGGCGCCCTCCTCGCGCTCTACACGGATGGACTCGTCGAATCCCGCGACCACCCGCTGGACGAGGGCCTGCAGGCATTCGTGGGCACGTTGACGGACCCCTCCCAGCCCCTGGAGGAGGTCTGCGACCATGTCCTCAACACCCTCGACACGCACCATGGCGAGGATGACATCGCGCTGTTGATGGCACGTGTCCAGGGCCTGCCCGCAGAATCCGTCGGAGACTGGACCCTGCCGCGCGAGCCGCGCAGCGTGGGCCGCGCGCGCGAGTACGCCCGCTGCCAACTCCTGAGCTGGGGTCTGGGGCCGCTGGTCGACACGGCCGAACTCCTGGTCAGCGAGCTGGTGACCAACGCCCTGCGGTATGGCGAGGGCGAGATCACACTCCGGTTGCTGCTCGACCGCACGATGGTCTGCGAGGTCTGGGACGCCGGCCTCGTCCAGCCCCGCCGCCGCCGGGCCCGGGACACGGACGAGGGCGGTCGCGGCCTCCAACTCGTCGGCCTCCTGAGCGCGGCCTGGGGCTCCCGCCGTGCGCCCCATGGCAAGACCGTGTGGTTCGAACTCCCCCTCCCCAACGGCCAGAAAACCCTCACGGAGCCGGCGGAGGCGTTGCTGAGTCTGTTCTGACGGCGTGCTGTCGTCCGGGGCCGGTCCGAGCAGGGGCTCGTCGCCCCGGACCGGCCTATCCGGACCGCCGGTCAGAGCGCGCCCCCACCACCTCTCCGCCCCCGAGTCCCGCTGCCCCCGAAGCTCCAGGGGCCGCTCTGCGGCGAGCCACCCATCCCACTGCCGGCCGTCGCTCCGAGGATGATCCCGCCGAGCACGGCCCCACCCACCCCGCCGTCCGCCCCCGCAGACGGATTCCCGTACACCCGCACGTCCCGCTCGGCGAGCTCCCGAGCCTGCCGAGCGAGCGCGTCGGCCCGCTTGAAGTCCGCGAGGGTGACCACCTCCTGCCCCACAAGCCGCTCCGCCTCCGCCAGGCGGGTCCGGGCCTCGCTCCCCACGGCGCCCCGATGCGTGGTGATGAAATCCGCGGCAGCCACCACCGTGCTGCGGGCCGGAAGCAGAGCCTGCCCGAGGAGCCCACGGGCCCGCTCGACCGAGGGTTCGCGGGCGGTCGCCAGAGCGGCGCCGGCCTCCGCGACCCGACGGAGGGCGGCGATCGGGTCGTACGGGCCGACGGAACACTCACGCCGTACCCCGACCAGAACCGATTCCGCGAGGGCGATACGGCCGCGCAGCCAACCCACGGTCACCCCCATTCTTTCCAAGGGCCCACGCTCCACCGCGAGGTCGTCCTCCAGCTCGCCGAGCGCGGCGGACAACCGGCCGGCGGCAGTGGCGAGTTCCTGAGCGAGCCGCTCGACGGCGCCGACGAGGATCCCCGCCTGGTCGACGGCACCCTCGGCGGCCCGCAGATGCACGGCGGCCCGCTCGTTGTGGCCCGAGTCGACGGCCTGCCGGGCCAGGTCGAGATGAGTCGACGCGAACAGCAGCCGCTGCTCGGCCTGCTCGACGTGACCGACTACGGGAAGGACGGCAGAGGCCGCGTACCGCCCGCCGGCCTCGACGAGCGTGGCTCCCGCGACCGGGATCAGCCCGGCGACCTCCCGAAACCGCCCCTCGGCCCCCTTCAGCGCCTCCGGCGCCCTCCGCTCCGGCGCCCGCACCTGGTCGAACCCGGCCGCCTGCGAGTCCAACCGCCGCCCCGCCTCAGTACACCGCCCGATGATCTCCCCCAGCATCCGCCGCGTGGTGTCTTCGTGCGGCTGCCGGAACGGGGTGTCGTCGAGCTCCTGCCGCACCCGGAAGGCCGCGCGCAGCCCCCTCTCCGCATACGCCACGGCCTCCGTGAACGGCGTCACCGTCTCCGCCCCGAGCTGAGCCGCGGCGAACCCGAGTTCCTCGCGACTGGTGCGCACCGCGTCATCCACACCGACGAGTAACCGCCGTGCCTGCCGGTCGAGCTCGAAGAGGGGAGCGGGCAACGCACTCAGGCCACCAGGAGTCGTAGAAGTCCGAGTCCGCCGGCTCCGCCGCGTATACGCGTACGCCGCCCACACCACCACCCCGGCCAGCACGCCGAGAGGCGGCACAAGATCGACCCAGGATGTCTCGTCCCCACCCGGCCGGGTCACGCCGCCCGACGCGACCACCGAATCCGGCCCACGCGGCACCGTCGCGGACAGCACGAGCCACACAAGACCTACCAGCCCCCCGACCATGGCATGCCCCACCCGCACACCTATGTGCGACGAGACTCGGCGCGAGCGACTCCGTCTTTGGGACACCGTCACATTTGGGAGCGTATGCCCCCCTACGTACCCCCGCGACCGGGGTACCCCCACCCTGGTATGCAGGAGGCTGGCACATCCCGGCCATGCCGCTCTCGGGAGCCCCGGCAGCGCCCGGAGCGGTGGCCGGGACGGGCCGGCTGTGCCGTGGCCCGGCCCGCGACGCCCTACGGTTCGGCCGGAGCTCCGGGATGTGGGACAGGTCGTCGGTGTTGCCCTGATGCACCGGGCACGCCGCGACCGCCGACGGGGAGCCGCCACGACTACGACTGCCGCCTCCTGATCTTCGAGCCCAGCCACACCAGCGGATCGTACTTACGGTCGACCGCCCGCTCCTTCAAGGGAATCAGAGCGTTGTCCGTGATCTTGATGCCCTCGGGGCAGACCTCCGTGCAGCACTTGGTGATGTTGCAGTAGCCGAGCCCGTGCTCGTCCTGGGCGGTGCCCTTGCGGTCCAGGCCCGCCTGGGCCGCCGCGTCCAGCGGATGCATGTCCAGTTCGGCGACACGCATCAGGAAGCGCGGGCCCGCGAACGCCGTCTTGTTCTCCTCGTGGTCGCGGACGACATGGCATGTGTCCTGGCACAGGAAGCACTCGATGCACTTGCGGAACTCCTGCGAGCGGTCCACGTCCTCCTGCATCATCCGGTACTCGCCGGGACCGAGGTCGGCGGGCGGCACGAAGGACGGCACCTCCCGCGCCTTCGTGTAGTTGAAGCCGACGTCGGTGACGAGATCACGTACCACGGGAAAGGCCCGCAGGGGAGTGACCGTGACCGTCTCCTCCCGCCCGAACACCGACATACGCGTCATGCACATCAGCCGGGGCCGCCCGTTGATCTCCGCCGAACACGAACCGCACTTGCCCGCCTTGCAGTTCCACCGCACGGCCAGGTCCGGCGCCCGGGTCGCCTGGATCCGGTGGATGATGTCCAGCACCACCTCGCCGTCGTTGACCTCGATCTCGAAGTCCTCCAGGCCACCGCCCGAGACATCCCCGCGCCACACTCTGAAGCGGGCCTCATAGCTGCTCACTCGTACAGCTCCTCTTCGGTGAGGTACTTGACCAGCTCCTCCTTCTCGAAGAGAGCCAGCAGGTCGGGGCGGATGGGCTCGGTCGTCTCCCGGGAGAGACGGATCTGGCCGCGCACCGGGTCCGTGGCCGCCAGCCCGCCCGTGGGATCAGCCAGTCGGCACAGCAGATGGAGACGCCGCCACTCCCGCTCCATCCCCGGATGGTCCTCACGGGTATGGCCGCCACGCGACTCCGTACGCTCCAGGGCGGCCCGCGCCACGCACTCGCTGACGAGCAGCATGTTGCGCAGGTCGAGGGCGAGATGCCAGCCCGGGTTGAACTGCCGGTGCCCCTCCACGCCGGCCCACCGCGCCCGTACGCGCAGATCCGCCAGCTTCTGCAGGGCCGCCTCCATCTCCTCCTCCCGGCGGATGATGCCGACGAGGTCGTTCATGGTCTGCTGGAGTTCCTGGTGGAGGGTGTACGGGTTCTCCGGCGACCGCCCGGTCTCCGCCCCCGCCTCCGGCCCCTCCGCCGAGAACGGCCGCAACGCCTCCGCCGCCGACGAGTCGACCTGGCCGTCGTCCACGACGGGGCGCTCCCCGGAGAGCTCCGCGGCGTACCGCGCCGCGTGCGCCCCCGCCCGCCGGCCGAACACCAGCAGATCGGAGAGCGAGTTGCCGCCGAGCCGGTTGGAGCCGTGCATGCCGCCGGCGACCTCCCCGGCCGCGAACAGCCCCGGCACCTCGCGCGCCGCCGCCGTGTCCGACTCGACCGCGATACCGCCCATCACATAGTGACAGGTGGGCCCCACCTCCATCGCCTCGGCGGTGATGTCGACGTCCGCGAGCTCCTTGAACTGGTGGTACATGGAGGGCAGCCGGCGCCGGATGACCTCGGCGGGCATACGCGTCGACACGTCCAGCAAGACGCCGCCGTGCGGCGAACCCCGCCCCGCCTTGACCTCCGCGTTGATGGCCCTCGCCACCTCGTCACGCGGCAGCAGCTCGGGCGGACGCCGGTTGTTGTCCGGGTCCTCGTACCAGCGGTCGCCCTCCTCCTCGGACTCGGCGTACTTGTCCTTGAAGACGTCCGGGATGTAGTCGAACATGAACCGCTTGCCCTCGGAGTTCTGCAGCACCCCGCCGTCGCCGCGCACGGACTCCGTGACGAGGATGCCCTTCACCGACGGCGGCCAGACCATACCGGTCGGATGGAACTGCACGAACTCCATGTTCAGCAGGGGAGCCCCGGCCAGCAGCGCCAGCGCGTGCCCGTCACCGGTGTACTCCCACGAGTTCGACGTCACCTTGAACGACTTGCCGATGCCTCCGGTGGCGATCACCACCGAAGGGGCTTTGAGGACGAAGAAGCGCCCGGACTCGCGCGCGTAGCAGAAGACGCCCGAGACCCGGCCGCCCTCGTCCTTCAGGATCCTGGTGACCGTGCATTCCTGGTAGACCTTCAGGCGCGACTCGTAGTCACCCGTCTCCTTCCGGTCCTCCTGCTGAAGCGACACGATCTTCTGTTGGAGCGTGCGGATCAGCTCCAGTCCCGTACGGTCGCCGACGTGCGCGAGGCGCGGATACTCGTGCCCGCCGAAGTTGCGCTGCGAGATCCGCCCGTCCTTCGTGCGGTCGAAGAGGGCGCCCCAGGTCTCCAGTTCCCAGACGCGGTCCGGGGCCTCCCGCGCGTGCAGCTCGGCCATCCGCCACTGGTTGAGGAACTTCCCGCCGCGCATGGTGTCGCGGAAGTGGACCTGCCAGTTGTCCCCGGCGTTGACGTTGCCCATCGCCGCCGCGATGCCGCCCTCGGCCATCACCGTGTGCGCCTTGCCGAACAGGGACTTGCAGATCACGGCCGTGCGGGCGCCGCGTTCCCGCGCCTCGACGGCGGCCCGCAGCCCGGCACCGCCCGCGCCGACCACGACGACGTCCCACTCCTGTCGGTCCACTACGGACATCAGAACAACCTCGGATCTTCAAAGGCACCGGACGCCACCAGGTACACGTAGAAGTCGGCGAGCGCCACGCTCACCAACGACGTCCAGGCGAGCTGCATGTGGCGGGCGTTGAGCTTCCCCACCCACTGCCACATCCGGTAGCGCACGGGGTGCTGGGAGAAGTGCTTGAGCCGGCCGCCGACGATATGCCGGCAGGAGTGGCAGGAGAGGGTGTACGCCCAGATCAGCACGATGTTGACCAGGAACACCAGGGTGCCCACGCCCATGTGCCCCCACGCGTAGTGCTCGTCGCGGAAGGCGAGCACGGTGTCGTATGTGAGGACGCCCGCGACCAGCAGCGCGGCGTAGAAGAAGTAACGGTGGATGTTCTGCAGGACCAGCGGGAAGCGGGTCTCGCCGGTGTACTTCTTGTGCGGCTCGGCGACCGCGCAGGCCGGGGGCGACGCCCAGAAGCCCCGGTAGTAGGCCTTGCGGTAGTAGTAGCAGGTCAGCCGGAAGCCGAGCGGGAAGATCAGGATGATCAGGGCCGGGGACAGGCCCCACCAGCCTCCGAGGATCTCCCAGTTCGGGCCGCTCCTCATCGGCTCGCAGTTCTCCGCCAGACAGGGCGAGTAGAACGGCGAGACATAGGGCGCCGCGTAGTAGGCGGTGTTCGCGAAGGCCCGCCACGTCGAGTAGACGACGAAGGCCAGCAGCCCGGCCGCGGTGGCGGCGGGTGCCAGCCACCAGCGGTCGGTCCGTAGATGCGGTGCGGCGATCGCGGCGCGAGTTCCGCTCCGTACGCCGCCGCTGTTCGGATGGGGTTCCGTGCCAGTGGCCAAGGGGGTGGACTCCAGTCGGATCAGGGTGCGTGCCGGTCGCGGGCGCCGAGACCCTCGTCGTCCGAGTCCGTCCACAGAGTGCTGTCGTAAGGGGTGTCGGGGATGGGGACCAGGTCGGGCCGCCCAGGGGTGGCCGGCCCGGAAGCGGCGTCACGCAGCAGCGCGACGCTCTCGCGCAGGTGGTCGGCGTCGGTGCGCACCCGGCGCATCTCCAGACCGCCACCGATCTGCTGTTCCAGCCGTCCCACGGACCGGAAAAGGTCGTTGAGACAGCGCTGGACGGTTGTCAGGTCATCGTGCACGGACATGACTTGCCCTCACTTCCGCGGACCCTCCGGCCCAAGGCGGCAACGTTCATGCGCCTGCGAGTGTCGCGCGTCACATCGGCCCTGTGAAGGGATCTGCACGGATCAACGGAACGTGTCGCCGCCTGCGCGCCGTACACGCGCTCCTTTCCGACGCTCGGTTCGCCGAAGCGTGCCCAAGGCGTGCCCCTCGGCCCACGCGCCGGTGTGTGGGCCAGATGGGTGGGCTTCGCTCACTCCGCCGCCGTGTCGCCACCCGATTACCCGAGCTCCCCCCTTCAGTAGGGCGATAGATCTGATCAACTTCATTATACGGACAAATGTGATCTAGCTCACCAAGCAGGGTCATCATCGCCCCGGAGGTACCAGTCATGTCCCACGACGGCGTCGGACCGCGCGCGGTGATGCGCTCGGTCGCGTTCCTCACGGCGGGCGTGCTCGCGGTGCCCTCGCTCTCCGGGTGTACCGAGGGGGACGAGAGCGCCCCGCCCGCCGCGGGACAGGACATCGCCCCGGCGGGGCGCGAGCTGATCGCCGACGGCGGCACCGTGCGCTGGGCCGTGGACAGCGTCCCCGAGACCCTCAACACCTTCCAGGCCGACGCCGACGCGACCACCTCCCGGATCGCGGGCGCGGTTCTGCCCTCCATGTACCGGCTCGACGAGGCGGGCCGCCCCCAGCGCAACCCGGACTACCTGGAGTCCGCCAGGGTCATCGACCGCGAGCCCAAGCAGGTCGTGCTCTACCGGCTCAACCAGGCGGCCGTCTGGAGCGACGGCCGCGAGATCGGCGCCGCCGACTTCGCCGCCCAGTGGCGCGCCCTGTCGGGGAAGGACACCTCGTACTGGACGGCCCGCAACGCCGGATACGACCGCATCGAGAAGGTCGAGCGCGGCGACAGCGATCTCGAGGTACGGGTCACCTTCAGCAAGCGGTACGCGGACTGGCAGTCGCTCTTCTCACCGCTGTACCCGAAGGACGTCATGGGCACTCCGGGCACCTTCAACGACGGCGCCCGCCGCAAGCTGAAGGTCACCGCCGGTCCCTTCGTGATCGACAGGATCGACCGCAAGGCCGGTGACGTAACGCTGAAGCGGAACCCGCGCTGGTGGGGCCACCGTGCCAAGCTCTCCCAGCTGGTGCTGCGCGCCGTACCGCGCGAGAAGCGCGTCGCCGCGCTCGCCGACGGCCGGCTCGATCTTGCCGAGATCGGCTCCTCCGAGGCACGGCGCATCACGCTCGCCGCCCGCGACGAGGGCGACGGCAGGGGGGCGCCGCTCACCCAGGGCCCCGGCGCGGCGCTCACGCCCGGCAAGGCGCTGCGCTCGTGGGCGATCGCGCACGGCTCCGACGAGAAGTCGGCCGAGAAGGAGAGCGCCGCCCGTAGGGAGCGGGACAAGGTGACCGCCAAGTACGCCGACGAGCAGTCTGCCCTGCGCGGTTTCGTGGTCCGCAAGTCCCTCGAACCCGCCTACACGCAGCTCGCCCTGAACGGCGCCCAGGGCCCCCTCGCCGACGAACGTGTCCGCCGGGCCGTGGGCCGCGCCCTCGACCGGGCAGAGCTCGCCGGGGTCGTGCTCAAGCCGCTCGGCCTGCCCGTCGTACCCGTCGGCAGCCACCTCGCGCTCGCCGGACAGCCCGCGTACGCCGACAACAGTGACGCGCTCGGCGGTCAGGACACCGCTGAGGCACAGGATCTGCTGTCCGACGCGGGATGGGTGCGGGGCGGGCCCATCAAGGAGGAGAAGAAGGAGGCGGCCGGCAGCGAGGTCTCCGAGAAGCCGGCCCCCTCCGAGGAAGACGAGGGTACGTACATCGTCGGCGACGACGAGAAACCTGGCGCCGAGTACGACCTAACCTCCGGCCGCCCCCACGACGACGGATCGGGCTCTCGTGGCGCCGGCAAGCCCGGTGACAACGCCGAGCCCGGTGACAACGCCGAGCCGGGCGACAACGACGGCTCCTTCGTGCTCGCGCCCGCGCCCATGGCGGGGCTGGGGTCGGTGCTGCTCGGCCAGGCCGA
>CAMLJW010000019.1 GCA_946480485.1 uncultured Streptomyces sp.
CAGCACGCCGTCGCGGAAGAGGTAGGCGCGGGAGTCGCCGACGTGCACCATGCCGAGGCGCTGACCGGTCCACAGCAGGGCGGTGAGGGTCGTCCCCATGCCCTCGAGCTGGGGGTCCTCCTCGACCATCATCCTGAGCTGGTCGTTGGCGCGCTGTACGGCCGTGCCGAGTGAGGTCAGGATGTCGGAGCCGGGCACGTCGTCGTCGAGCGCGACGATGGTGGAGATCACCTCGGAGCTGGCGACCTCACCGGCGGCCTGGCCGCCCATCCCGTCGGCGATCGCGAGCAGGCGCGGACCGGCGTAACCGGAGTCCTCGTTACCCTCGCGGATCATGCCTTTGTGCGATCCGGCGGCGAAGCGCAGTGACAGACTCATGCGCACCTCGCCCGTCGGCTCCGGGTACATCCGCACGGTGCCCACCCTCCGGTCGGGAGCGCGCCGGGGTCCGTCGTGTGGACCGCCGCTGCGTGCTCGCTCCGCTCGCTCATTGTCGTACTACTTCCGCAGCTCGATGACGGTCTTGCCGATGCGGATCGGCGCGCCCAGCGGAACCGGTGTGGGAGTCGTCAGCCGGTTCCGGTCGAGATAGGTGCCGTTGGTGGATCCGAGGTCCTCGACGATCCACTGGCCGTCACGGTCCGGATAGATCCTTGCATGCCTGCTGGAGGCGTAGTCGTCGTCCAGGACGATCGTGGAGTCATGAGCGCGCCCCAGCGTGATGGTCTGCCCCTGCAACGCGACGGTCGTACCCGTAAGAGTGCCTTCGGAGACGACCAGCTTGGTGGGCGCACCGCGGCGCTGACGGCCGCCGCCGCTCGGCTGCTGGCGCTGCTGCGGGGGCGTGGCCTGTTGTCGGGCGGCCTGCTGTGGCCGTGCGCTCTCGCGGCGCGAGCCGCGCTGTGTGACGCGCGTTCCGAACAGGTCGCTGCGGATGACCTGCACGGCCACGATCACGAACAGCCACAGTACGGCCAGGAAACCCAGCCGCATGACCGTGAGGGTCAGCTCTGACATTGCCCCCGCTTCACCCTTCGGCTTGCCGATAAACGATGGTGGTGCTGCCCACGACGATCCGCGAGCCGTCGCGGAGCGTAGCGCGGGTGGTGTGCTGCCCGTCCACCACGATGCCGTTGGTGGACCCGAGATCCTGGATCGTCGAGGGCGTTCCGGTCCGGATCTCACAGTGCCGGCGCGAGACGCCGGGGTCGTCGATCCGCACGTCGGCGTCGGTGCTGCGGCCGAGCACCAGCGTCGGGCGGGAGATCTGATGGCGGGTGCCGTTGATCTCGATCCAGTGCCGTACGCGTGCACCGGGCAGCGGGCCGGGCGCCGCGCCGCGGCCGCCCATCGGTGCCGCGGGGCCCCCGCGGCCGCCGGGCGGCGGTGAGGACGGCATGAGGGGAGGGCTCGCCTGCTGGGCCGCCGGCGGATAGCCGTAGCCCCCGGGACGGCCGGCCGGACCTCCCGCGGGAGCGCGCTCCGGTGCCTGCTGGTCGGCGGAGGAGGCGAGCGTACGACTGCGTACCCGGTACAGACCGGTGTCGAGGTCGTCCGCCTTCTCCAGGTGGACCTTGATGGGGCCCATGAAGGTGTAGCGCTGCTGCTTCGCGTAGTCGCGCACCATGCCGGCGAGCTCGTCGCCGAGCTGGCCGGAGTAGGGGCTGAGGCGCTCGAAGTCGGGCGTGCTCAGCTCCACGACGAAGTCATTGGGGACGACGGTCCGGTCGCGGTTCCAGATCGTCGCGTTGTTGTCGCACTCGCGCTGCAGTGCTCCCGCGATCTCGACGGGCTGGACCTCGGACTTGAACACCTTGGCGAAGGTGCCGTTGACCAGACCTTCCAGGCGCTGCTCGAACTTCTTCAGGACTCCCATGGGGCACCTCCTCCTACGTCGTTGTCCTGGTACTGCTCACTGATCGTATCCACGCGCCCGGAAATCGGTTGGTCCCCCCTGTCGGCTCGGTCGACGGGTGTCGACGCCCACTGAAGTCCCTCCCGAAGTTCCCCTCGGAGCTCCTCTTCGAACTCGCCCCTGGGCACTCCCATGGGAAGGATCGTAGAGGCGGCTTCCACACAGTGTCCCGCACCTGACTGTGGACCTGTCCGCCTCCTGGGGAGATGGCCGGGACCGGTACGAGGTTGATACTGAACAGCTTCTGGCCGAACACGGGGGAGGGAGCGGTGCGAACCGGGGCGCCGTTCGGGGCCGCTGGGCAGGTGATGCCGGGGTCGGCCGCCTGCCGGTGCCCCGTGTGCGGCCCCGGAAAAGGATGTGAATCCACCCTTCCCAGCGTGCTAATCTTCTCGATGTCGGCAGGCGCTCGCACCCCTCAGTGAGAGACGGACGACACACCCAATGCGCGGGTGGCGGAATAGGCAGACGCGCTGGATTCAGGTTCCAGTGCCCGCAAGGGCGTGGGGGTTCAACTCCCCCCTCGCGCACCATGGAGCACCGACGTTAGGTGCTTCTGAGCAGCGACGAAACGGTCGTCATCGTGATCACGGTGGCGGCCGTTCTGCTTGGTCGTGGTGGGGCGGGGATTGGGCGGTGCGGCGCACGCCTGGTTGGCCCGGGGTCCTGTGGTCCGGACTGGTCGCTGTGTGATGTTTCTGGCGGTGTGAGGTCTCTCTCACTGGGGTGAGGTGGCCCGTGGGGGTCCAGCTGCCGAGTGGTCTGGTGGGTCGGCCGTGGCGGGTTGGGTGCCGGTGGGGTGGGTGGCCGTCGGGCGGGATGGTGGCGAGCCAGCGGTCGATTTTGCGGAGATTGGCGTGGGCGAGCTGGAAGGCCAGGCCTCGACGGCCTCGGTGCGGAAACCGGTGACCGCGTCGGCGTGACCGTTGGCGACGGCGGCCTTCGCCGCCAGCCCCAGGGCGCCGCGCCGGGGGAGTTGGTCTGCCTCTCGCCGCCGAAGGTGAGCCGCCGATGCCGCGGCGCAGGATCCACCCGCGTGCGTGCCGGGCTCGTCCCGGGCGATGTCTGCCAGGTAGGCAAGGGCGGTGAAGGCGGAGGCGCCCGAGCCGGTACGGCGGGTCCTTCAGGTCCGGGACGACTAAGGGTCGTTGAGGGAGCACACGGCGGCTCCGCACTGCGCGTGGACGCCGACCGCGGCGACCTGCGCACCGGTGCCGGCGCGGTCCAGGCAGTTCACGACGCCGCCTCCAACGGGTCGGCGGTGCGCGAGGTGAACTTCTTGCGCCAGGCGAGGGAGACGTAGACGAGCGCGACCAGGACCGGAACCTCGATGAGCGGGCCGACGACGCCGGAGAGGGCCTGGCCGGAGGTGACGCCGAAGGTGGCGACGGCGACCGCGATGGCCAGCTCGAAGTTGTTGCCCGCCGCGGTGAAGGCGAGGGTCGCGGTGCGGTCGTACGCCAAACCGATGGCCTTGCCGAGGGCGAACGTGCCGAACCACATCACGGCGAAGTAGACCAGCAGCGGCAACGCGACACGGGCCACGTCCAGCGGTTGCGAGGTGATCGTCTTTCCCTGCAGGGCGAAGAGGATGACGATCGTGAAGAGCAGACCGTACAGCGCCCAAGGGCCGATCGCGGGAAGGAAGCCCGTCTCGTACTTCTCGCGGCCGAGCTTCTGCTCGCCGATGCGGCGGGTGAGGAATCCGGCAAGCAGCGGGACGCCCAGGAAGACGACGACGTTGAGGGCGATCTTCCAGATGGAGATGTCGAGGTGTTCGCCGTCGCCGAGGCCGAGCCGGCCGGGCAGCAGGTCGAGGTAGAACCAGCCGAGCACGCCGAAGGCGAGGACCTGGAAGATCGAATTGAGGGCGACCAGCACGGCGGCGGCCTCGCGGTCGCCGCAGGCGAGGTCGTTCCAGATGATGACCATGGCGATGCAGCGGGCGAGGCCGACGATGATCAGGCCGGTGCGGTACTCGGGCAGGTCCGGCAGGAAGATCCACGCCAGGGCGAACATGACCGCAGGGCCGAGGATCCAGTTGATGCCCAGTGACGAAATCATGAGCCTGCGGTCGCCGGTGACCGCGTCGAGCCTGTCGTAGCGGACCTTCGCCAGGACCGGGTACATCATGATCAGCAGGCCGACGGCGATCGGCAGCGAGATACCGCCGATCTCGACCTTGGCCAGGGCGTCGCCCAGGCCGGGGATGAGCCGGCCTAGGCCTAGGCCGAGGGTCATCGCGGCGAGGATCCAGACGGCGAGGAAACGGTCGAGCGTCGACAGCTTCGCGACGACCGAGGACCCCGCGGTGGTCGCGGCTGTTTCGGTGCGGGTCACGGGCAGGCCCTCTTTTTTTCGGCGGCAGTACGAGCGGACTCGGCCAGTTCGGAGAACTGGCCGGCGAGCTGGGCGATGACGTCCGGGCGCACCTTGTAGTAGGTGTACCGGCCGCACGGCTCCGTCTCGACGACCCCGGCCTCGCGCAGCACTCTCAGGTGGTTGGAGAGGTTTGTCTGGCGGGCGCCGGTCTCCTCCACCAGGTGGGTGGTGCACAGCGTCTCTTCGGCGAGCAGGGTCACGATCCGGAGCCTGAGCGGGTCGGCCAGTACCCGGATCAGATCAGTGTCGAGTGACGTCATCATGGGCTGATAGTCTCACATCAGGGGTGGCTGATTCCATCGGGTGCTGAGATCGAGTGCTGAGGTGAGCCGTGCCCGTTTCCCGTCGCGAGACAAGAGAGACCTCTGATGTCCGACAAGCCCTCCGTGCTCTTCGTCTGTGTCCACAACGCGGGCCGTTCCCAGATGGCCGCGGCCTGGCTGAGCCACCTGGCCGGGCACGGCGTCGAGGTCCGCTCCGCCGGTTCTGCTCCGGCCGATCAGCTCAACCCGGCCGCCGTCGAGGCGATGCGCGAGGTCGGTATCGACATCACGCACGAGACTCCGAAGGTCCTGACCGTGGACGCGGTCAAGGAGTCGGACGTGTGCATCACCCTGGGCTGCGGCGACACGTGCCCGGTCTTCCCCGGCAAGCGTTACCTGGACTGGGCGCTGGAGGACCCGGCCGGCCAGGGCGTCGAGGCGGTCCGCCCGATCCGCGACGAGATCAAGAAGCTGGTCGAGGGCCTGATCGAGGAGATCGCCCCCACGAAGCCGGAGACCACGGTGTGAGCGACGTGCGTGAGGTCATCGTCATCAGCTCCGGCCCCGCCGGACACACCGTCGCCCTGGGCCTGTTCTGAGCTGAAGCTGCTGGTCTTCGGTGGTGCGCCCTCCGAGGGCGGGGCGCTGACCACGACGACCGAGGTGGAGAACTTCCCCAGTTCCCCGAGGGCATCGACGGCCCGGTCCTCATGGAGAACATACGGGTCCAGGCCAGCCATGCGCTTCGGCTCGGAAATGATCGACGACGACATCGTCGAAGTGGACCTGACCGGGGCCGGGGCCGGGCCGGTTTCCGGGCTGAGGGCCGGCTCGCGGGTTTCTGGTTCGGAGCCGCTCGGTGATTGGCGCCGATCCGGGGTGTTATCCACAGGCGTGGACTTATCCACAGGAGCTCACACCGGTTGACGCCCGGCTGTACCTTCGTGGCGAGTTGATGTTCGTGCGCGGGGGAGGAGGTCGGTGTGAGCGCTATCGGTGGTGCATCTGCGACGCAGGCCGGGCAGTCGGGTCTGGAGGTTGCGCAGGCCAGGGTTTTCGGGGTGCGTGGCTTCGCGGAGTGGCCCAGGAAGGGGTCTCCCAAGGACGAGGGCAAGGCGTTGCGCGGGCGGGTGCCGCGCGGGTCGCACGCGATCTTGAATGTGAACGGTGAGCGTCCGGACGCCGTGACCTCCGTCGAGGAGTCCAACCGCGGCCGCATCCCCGAGCTCGCGGCGATACGGGTCGGCAGGATGGCGGCCGCCCCCTTCGCGTTCCTGCGGGGTTCGGCTGGACTCATGGCGTACGACCTGGCGCGTACGCCCGTGACGGGCATCGGCGCGCAGATCTGCGGGGACGCGCACGCGGGGAACTTCGGCCTGTACGCGGACGCGCGCGGCGGCCTCGTCATCGACCTGAACGACTTCGACGAGACGGTGCACGGGCCGTGGGAGTGGGACCTCAAGCGGCTCGCCGCCTCGCTGGTGCTCGCGGGCCGGGAGGCGGGAGCGGACGAGGACACCTGCCGCACGGCGGCGCAGTACGCGGCGGGCTCCTACCGGCGCACCATGCGGCTGCTCGCCAAAATCCCGGCCCTGGACGCCTGGAACGCCATCGCCGACGAGCAGCTCGTCTCGCACACCGACGCCCACGATCTGCTGGGCACGCTGGAGCGGGTCTCGCAGAAGGCGCGGGGCAACACCAGCGGTCGCTTCGCCGCGAAGTCGACGGAGGCGGTCGAGGGCGGGGGGCGCCGCTTCATCGACGCGCCGCCGGTGCTGCGACGCGTACCTGACGCGGAAGCCGCCGTGGTAGCTGCGTCGCTGGAGGAGTATCTGACCACGTTCTCAGAGGACCGGCTCCCGCTCCTCGCGCGGTACGCGGTGCACGACGTCGCGTTCCGGGTCGTCGGCACGGGCAGCGTGGGACTGCGCTCTTATGTGGTGCTCCTGCTGGACCATCGGGATGAAGCCCTTGTCCTACAGGTGAAGGAGGCCCGTTCCTCTGTCCTGCTGCCGCACCTGGCGACGGTGGGCCTGGCGCTGCCGGAGGTCGCGCACGAGGGCCGCCGTGTCGTCCTCGGACAGAAGCGCATGCAGGTGGTCAGCGACATCCTCCTCGGCTGGACATCGGTCGAGGGGCGGCCTTTCCAGGTGCGCCAGTTCCGCAACCGCAAGGGCAGCGTCGACCCCGCGGCGCTGGCCGCCGACCAGATCGACGACTACGCCCGTATGACCGGGGCGCTGCTGGCCCGGGCCCACGCCCACAGCGCCGATCCACGACTGGTCGCGGGGTACTGCGGCAAGAGCGAGGAACTGGACGAGGCGATCGCCTCGTTCTCAGTGGCCTACGCGGACCGGACCGAGGCGGACCACGCGGAGCTGGTGGCGGCCGTGCAGGCCGGGAGGATTGCGGGGGAGATGGGCGTTTGACCCTGAGGGGAAGAAGCGGGAGGGGAGGAAGCGGGGCCTGGGCTCTGGGTCAGAGGGGGCAGAGTGGGGCGAGTGGTGTCTTCGCGTGGGCGGCTTGAGCCGTGGCCTAGGCTGGACGCGTGACGACCCCGGAAGCTGAGCAGTCCCAGTCCGAGCCGCCCGTGGAGCGGGCGGCTCGAGAGCCGTCGGTGGACGATGTTCCGCCGGCTGGGGACGAGACTTCAGCCGGTGAGGGTTCCGGTGGCAAGAGTTCCGGTCAGGCCGAGACCAATGAGCGCTCCGGTGAGACCGGTGAATCCTCCGGTGAGGAGTCGGCTCGGCCCGAGGAGCGGCTGGAGCGGGCCGTGCGGGCGGCTGAGCAGGCGTTGATCGAGTACGAGATCGCAGTGGAGACCTTCCGGGTCGAGGTGGAGAACTTCTCCCGGCTGCACCATCAGAAGCTCGGGCCGACGTACGCGCGGCTCGACGAGCTGGAGGCGCAGATCGCCGAGGCCCGGGCCGCCCAGACCAGCGACCCGGAGGACGTGCGCAAGGCGCGGGAGGCGCGGGCCCGGGTCATGCCGATGCCGGGCGTAGAGGAGCTGTTCCACAACTGGCTCGACTCCGACGGGCTGTCCCCGGAGGCCTTGGCCATGCTGACGGAGCAGCCGGTGCGGCCCCCGCAGCGCGTGCGCCCGAGCGACGAGGCCCGCAGGCTCTACCGCGAACTGGCCCGTATGGCCCACCCGGATCTGGCGCAGGACGAGGACGAGCGCAAGAGGCGTGACAAGTTCATCGCGCGGGTCAACGCGGCGTACGGCCTCGGGGACGAGGTCCTGCTCCGGGAGCTCGCCGAGGAGTGGGCCGCCGGGCCGGTGCCCGAGGAGTGGCGGCCCAGTCGCAGCGAGGAGCTCTATGCCCGCCTCGAATGGCTTGCCCAGCGCAAGGAACTGCTCACGTTCGTGGCTCGTGACCTGCAGGAGAGTGCGATCGGCGCGATGCTCAAGCTCGCGCCGGACGACCCCGACCGTCTCCTGGAGGAGATCGCCGAGCAGTTGCTGACGCAGGTGAGTCAGCGGGAGGCGGAGCTGGCGGTTCTGCTGGGACAGCTTCGCCGGGGCTGAGGGCGTGCTTGCAGGCTGGACTCGCGCGCGGGAGTGTCTGGCACGGGGCGGGCCAAGCTCGTGGCCCCGGCCGTGGCCCGGTCGGGTAGCGTCGGGGGTATGCAATTCGGAGCTGGTGTGCCCGCGATCGAGGTCGGGGATTTCGCGGACGGAGACTTTCTGCTGGACGTTCGCGAGGACGACGAGTGGCAGGCGGGCCACGCGCAGGGAGCACTGCACATTCCCATCAGTGACTTCGTGGCGCGTTACTGCGAGCTGACCGAGGCGGCACCGCGGGACGGCAGGGTCCATGTGATCTGTCGCTCGGGCGGCCGTTCCGCACAGGTCACGAAGTACCTGGTCCAGCAGGGCATCGACGCGGTGAATGTCGACGGCGGCATGCAGGTCTGGGCAGCCACCGGCCGCCCCGTGGTGGACGGCAAGGGCCAGCCGGGTTTCGTTCTCTAGCGTTCTCTAGTGCCCCGAGGGGCAACGTTCGCCCCGTCGCGACGCCCGCCACGCACCCTCGCCGCACCAGCCGAAAGCCCACGTACGTCCCGTACGAGGACTTCCGGCGGCACGCCGAGAGCACGCACCGCACGCCGCTCCTTGACAGACAAACGTCGCCTACCGAGGCACTGGCAGGACTTTGTCGAGTCGCTGCGACGTGCGCAAACATCGAACGGCCGAGGCGTCCGATGATGGATCGTCAGTCCTCTTTGCACAGGCCACAGCCGCTCACTGCGGCATCCGCGCGTACGAGTGCCGTCACCAAGGTCGTACCCGAAAAAAGCCCTACTGGCGAAGTGCGGGGCGCGGACGCGCTGAAGGCAGGTTCAGGGAGGCCGCCCTGTCCTCCCACGCACCGGTCCACCGGACGGATCTGACGGATCTGACGGATCTGACGGATCTGACGGGTCTGACGGATCTGACGGGTCTGACGGAGAGCCAAGGTAGAACGAGTTCTATGAAAAGGAACGGCAAGGCACGCAGGGCGCCGAGACGAGAAGGCAACGGTCAGCGAGCGGAGCTCACCGGTCGAAGTCCAGCTCCACCTTCTGCGTGGCCGGATGGGACTGGCAGGCCAGCACATATCCCGCTGCCGTCTCCTCCGGCTCCAGCGCGAAGTTGCGGTCCATGCGCACCTCACCGGAGACCAGGAAGGCCCGGCAGGTTCCGCACACCCCGCCCTTGCAGGAGTACGGCGCGTCGGCGCGGTTGCGCAGTACCGTCTCCAGGAGTGGCTCGCCGTCCCGCACCGGCCAGGTGCCTGTACGCCCGTCGAGCCGCGCGGTCACCGTGCTGTGCGCGGGAGCCGGCACGGTAGCAGCGGGCGCGGCCCCGGCGTCCACGTGGAATATCTCCGCGTGGATACGGCTCCGCTGGACCCCGAGCCCGCGCAACGCCCGCTGTGCCCCCTGCACCAGCCCGAACGGCCCGCACAGGAACCAGCCCGCGACCGCCTCGACCGGCAGCAGCGCCGGAAGCAGCCCTGTCAGTCGCTCACGGTGGAGTCGTCCGGAGGGCAGACCGGCCTGCTGCTCCTCCCGGGAGAGCACCGTCACCAGCTGAAACCGTTCCGGATAGCGGTCCTTCAGGTCGGCGACCTCCTCCAGGAACATCGTCGAGGCGGATGTGCGGTCGCTGCGTATGAGGCAGAACCGTGCCTCGGGCTCCCGCGCCAGCAACGTCGTGACGATCGACAGCACCGGCGTGATGCCACTTCCGCCGACCACGGCCGCGTACAACCCGGGTGCCGGTTCGAGCGTGAACCGGCCGGCCGGCGTCATCACCTCCAGTTCGTCGCCGACACCGATCTCCTTGAGCGCGTACGTCGAGAAGGACCCGCCCTCGACCAGCCGCACCCCCACCCGCAGCGTCCGAGGACCGTCGCCGTCCGTGGACGCGGGCGAGCAGATCGAGTACGTGCGCCGTGTCTCCACGCCGTCGACCGTGCGCCGCAGGGCCAGGTGCTGACCCGGCGCGTACCGGAACTCCTTGCGCAGCTCCGGCGGCACCGCGAGGGTCAGGGCCACGGAGTCGTCGGTGAGCCGGTCGACCTCGGTCACCAGGAGCGTGTGGAAGCGGGTCATCACAACTCCTTGAAGTGGTCGAACGGTTCACGGCAGGACAGACAGCGCCGCAGCGCCTTGCACGCGGTGGACGAGAACCGGCTGAGCAGTTCGGTGTCGGCCGAGCCGCAGTGCGGACAGCGCACGGGCTCTGTCGCCGGTTTCTCCGGGGCATGCCCGGTGGCGCCGTCATCCGCGGCCGTACGCGTGGGGCCGAGCGACACCGGAACCGGAGCCGTCGCCCGCTGCGCACGCGGCGGCGCTATCCCGAACTCCCGAAGCTTGCGGCGTCCTTCCTCCGAGATGTCGTCCGTCGTCCAGGCCGGGGAGAGCACGGTGCGGACGGTCACCCCCGCCACACCGTGCTCGTGCAGTACCCGCTCGATGTCCGACGCCATGGCCTCGACGGCCGGGCAGCCGGTGTACGTCGGCGTCAGCTCGACCTCGACCGAGCCGGCGCCATGAACGTGGACCGCGCGGAGCACGCCCAGTTCTTCCAGGGTGAGCACGGGCAGTTCGGGGTCCGGCACGGACCCGGCGAGTGTGCGCAGCTCCTCTTCGAGGACGGTCGTCTCCTCTTCCAGGACGGTCGTCTCCTCTCTGAGCAGGGCCGTTTCCCTTGCGAGCGGGGTCGCCTCCTCTGCGAAGGGGTGCTTCCTGGTCACCATGACGCCCCCGGGTGGCTGCGGTGCAGATGCTGCATCTCGGCGAGCATGTGCCCGAACGGCTCCGTGTGCAGCCCCTGTCGTCCGGCGCCCGCGGTCCATGCCCCAAAGCGCGGTCCCTCCGGCACGTCGAGGGTCGCCCGGCGCAGGACGGCGGAGACGGACTCCGACCAACGGGTCCCCAGGGCCTCCCAGTCGACGTCCACTCCCTCGACCCGCTGGAACATCTCACCCGTGTACCGCCACAGCGCCTCGCACGCCCGCCGCATCCGCTCATGGCTCTCGGCCGTGCCGTCGCCGAGCCGCAGCGCCCAGTGCTCGGCGTGGTCCTGATGGTAGGCGGCCTCCTTGACGGCCTTGGCCGCGAGCGCAGCGAACTCACCGTCCCCGGCGGCCAGTTCCCCGTACAGCAGCCGCTGATACGTGGAGAAGTACAGCTGGCGGGCGATCGTGTGGGCGAAGTCGCCGTTCGGCTGCTCGACGAGCTGGAGATTGCGGAAAGCGCGTTCCTCACGGAGATACGCCAACTCGTCCTCGTCGCCGGCCATCGACAGCAGCACCCGCGCCTGGCCCAGCAGGTCGAGGGCGATGTTGGCGAGGGCCACTTCCTCTTCGAGGACGGGCGCGTAGCCCGCCCACTCCCCCAGGCGGTGCGAGAGCACCAGCGCGTCGTCGCCGAGGGCGAGGGCGGCCGTGGAACCGGCGTTGATCGTCACAGGTGCTTCACCCCTTCCGGGATCTCGTAGAACGTCGGGTGTCGGTAGGGCTTGTCGGCGGCCGGCTCGAAGAACGGGTCCTTCTCGTCCGGCGAGGACGCCGTGATCGCGGCGGACGGGACGACCCAGACCGAGACGCCCTCGCCGCGCCGTGTGTACAGGTCGCGGGCGTTGCGCAGGGCCAGCTCGGCGTCCGGTGCGTGCAGGCTGCCGGCGTGGGTGTGCGAAAGGCCGCGGCGCGAGCGCACGAAGACCTCCCACAGAGGCCAGTCGTTGGTGGTCATGATCGCTCCTTTCCGTCCGTCCGGTCCGCCTGACTGTCGCGGTCACTCGCCCCGCCGGCTTTTCTGGCCTCACTCGTCCTGATCGCCTGCCTGTCCGCGTACGCCGCGGCGGCCTCCCGTACCCACGCACCCTCGTCGTGGGCCCGCTTCCGCTGGGCTGTCCGCTGTTCGTTGCACGGTCCCTTGCCCTGGAGGACCTCCCAGAACTCCGTCCAGTCGATCGCGCCGAAGTCGTGGTGCGCCCGCTCCTCGTTCCACCGCAGCTCCGGGTCGGGAAGCGTCAGTCCGAGTGACTCGGCCTGCGGGACGCAGATGTCCACGAAGCGCTGGCGCAGCTCGTCGTTCGAGTGCCGCTTGATCTTCCAGGCCATGGACTGCGCGGAGTGGGCGGACTCGTCGTCAGGCGGGCCGAACATCATCAGCGACGGCCACCACCAGCGGTTCACCGCGTCCTGCGCCATCTCGTGCTGCTCCGGGGTGCCGCGGCTGAGGGTCAGCAGCAGCTCGTATCCCTGGCGCTGGTGGAAGGACTCCTCCTTGCAGATGCGGACCATCGCGCGGGCGTACGGCCCGTACGAGCAGCGGCACAGGGGTACCTGGTTGGTGATCGCGGCGCCGTCCACCAGCCAGCCGATGGCGCCGACGTCCGCCCAGGTCAGCGTTGGGTAGTTGAAGATCGACGAGTACTTCTGGCGGCCCGTGTGCAGCTTGTCGAGCAACTCGTCGCGGCTGGTGCCGAGGGTTTCCGCCGCGCCGTAGAGGTACAGCCCGTGCCCGGCTTCGTCCTGGACCTTGGCCATCAGGATCGCCTTGCGGCGCAAAGAGGGGGCGCGGGTGATCCAGTTGGCCTCCGGCTGCATGCCGATGATCTCGGAGTGGGCGTGCTGCGCCATCTGTCGGACCAACGTCGATCGGTAGGCATCGGGCATCCAGTCGCGCGGTTCGATGCGCTCGTCGGCTGCCACGGCGGCGTCGAAGACAGCCTTGTACGCCGCTGTCCGCGCGGCTTCGTCCGCTGTCCCGTCCGCCGGTGCGCGGGCCGTCCGGTGCGCGGCTTCTGTCGCCATGCGGTTCCCCTCGATCCCGAGCGAGTTCCCGACCGATCGTTCGGTTCGTTCGATTCAATGGTGGGACGAGGGCCGTAAGGTGTCAACCGCTGTGGATAACCTCGTGGGCGACTGGCCGCTGTGGCCGCTGTGGCCGCTATGGCCCCTGGGCCTGTGCCGGGAGGCCGCTCCTGAGTACCGTTCCGGTACGAACGCCGCGGACGCGGCGCCGTGTGGGCGGTACGGCGGCACCTCGCCGACCGGCGACGGGACGGGAATCTGGCCGACATGTGAGAACGGGGCGGAATGGACGCGTATGACGAGGGCATGAACGCCCACGAGCCGCCGGGCGAGCCCGAGGCCACCGTCCCCACGCCTTTTTTGTCGAACGACCGCGCAGCCCCTGCCGGGCTCCCGTCGAACGATCGGCTGGCCCCGGCCGCGCCCCCGCCCCACGATCCCCCGCCCCACGATCCCGCGCCCCCGCCCGACGATCCCGCGCCTCCATCGGACGCCCCCGCGCCCTGGCCGCCCACCGGCATCGCCGCCCTCTCCCTCCGATACCAGATTGCTGCGGCCCTTGCCCTCGCGGTCGTCGCGGTTGCCACCTGTGTGCACCTCGGCATGGTGTTCCTGCACGTCGCGCCCTTGAACACGGTCACCAAACAGCACGGGCAGGCGATCGACGAGTGGGTCTATCCCGAGTTCGAGCAGAACTGGAAGCTCTTCGCGCCCAACCCGATGCAGCAGAACATCGCGGTCCAGGTCCGCGCCGAGGTGCTGGCCGCGGACGGCGGTCTCGAAACGACCAGCTGGTACGACCTCTCCGCGCTGGACGGAGCTGCCATCGACGGCAATCTGCTGCCCAGCCACACGCAACAGAACGAACTGCGCCGGGCCTGGGACTTCTATGCGGGCACGCATGACACCGAGGACCGTCCCGCCGGCCTGCGCGGCGCTCTCGCGGAGCGCTATCTGCGCCGCATCGTGGTGCTGCGCCTCGACCGCGAGGAGGCGGGCGGCCACGGTTCCGTCGTCCAACGGGTCCAGGTCCGCTCCCGTACGACCGATGTGACGCCTCCCGACTGGAGCAAGGAGCAGGTGTCCCAAAAGCCCG
The DNA here is from genome assembly GCA_946480485.1 of uncultured Streptomyces sp. Next base: position 13,972 of record CAMLJW010000019.1, read on the forward strand.
TCGTCCGTGAGCTGCCCTGGTGGCCGGTGACGAAGGTCGACCGGGCGGCGGACACACGTGCCGTGGGGACGGAGGCGAGCGCCCGATGATCGGTGGCTACGAGCCCAAGAGTGGCTTTGAGCGCAAGAGCGGCTTCGAGCGCGGGCCTCACGTCGACGGGATGCTCGCGCGCAGCATCTCCAGGGTCACCGGTTCGGCGCTCGGTCCGTATCAGACCGCCGTGATCCGCATCGGCTTCGCGGCCACCTGGCTGCTGTTCCTGCTGCGTGAGTTCCCGCACCGGCAGGAGATGTACGGGCCCGAGGGCCCGTGGAGCTGGAGCCTCGCTCAGCAGCTCATCGCCGAAAACCGGGCCTTCACGGCCCTGATGTGGTCCGACAGCCAGGTCTGGTTCGAGATCGTCTACGTGCTGGCCTTGCTGTCGAGCGCCTTGCTGCTGATCGGCTGGCGCACCCGCACCATGTCCGTGCTGTTCATGTTCGGCGTGCTCTCGCTGCAGAACCGCAGCATCTTCATGGGGGACGGCGGCGACAACGTCATCCATCTGATGGCGATATACCTGGTCTTCACGCGCTGCGGTCAGGTGTGGTCACTGGACGAGCGGCGGGAACGTCGTGCGGGTGAGGCACGTGCGCGTGGCGGGTGGCCGGGCCCCGACCTGGTCGGCCCCGCCCTGTGGGTCGTACTCGGACTCGCCCTGGCCGTGGCCACGCTCACAGGCCGGATCACCAGCGGCTGGCTGGGAGGCTGGCTCACGGTCCTATGGGGGCTGTGGGCGGTGCAGGGCCTCTGGTGGATCGTCGGACGCCGTGCGCGGCCCCCAGGGCCTGTCTGGAGTTTCCTGCCTTCGCCGCGGCGAAGGTCCTCCGGGCGGACGACGGGAAACTCCGGAAAGGCCCTGGAGCCGCGGATCCTGCTCGATGTCGTCGCGAACCTCGTCCACAACGCCGCCCTGTTCGTGATCATGGCTGAGGCGTGTCTGATCTACGCGACCGCCGGCTGGTACAAGATCCAGGGCTCGCGCTGGCAGGACGGCACCGCCGTCTACTACCCGCTCCACCTCGACTACTTCTCGCCCTGGCCCGCACTCACCGACGTGCTGACCGCGAACGGCACGCTGGTGATGCTGGTGACGTACGGGACGGTCATCATGCAGGTCGCCTTCCCCTTCACGCTGTTCAACCGGCGGGTGAAGAACGTGCTGCTGGCGGTCATGATCACCGAGCACGCCGTGATCGCCGTGGTTCTCGGCCTGCCCTTCTTCTCTCTGGCGATGATCGTGGCGGACTCCGTATTCCTGCCGACGTCCTTGCTGCGACGCCTCGGCCGCGGGATGGCACGCGCACGTGACGGGCTGTTTTCACGCGGCGACCGTACGCTGCCGGGGCCGCGCAAGGGCGATGCGCGCACCCCCGAGACGGCCGAGCAGCCACCCGTAGGCTTCACGGCATGACGGTCCCTAACGACCCCGTACGCGCCTGGCACCGGCTCGCCGACACCTCCGTGCTGCTCGATGGCTTCCATGCCCTCAAGCACGCCGTGCGCTTCCGGGCCCGGATTCCGGTGGCCGTCACCACAGACCGGCGGGGCGCCCTCGCGCTGGCCGAGGAGCTGGCCCCGGACGTAGGGGACACGCTCGACGAGCTGCTTGTGGAGGTACCCGCGGCGACGTTCAAAGCCCTCGTCCCACGCCCGCACCCCACCGCGGTGGCCGCCCTCGCGGTACGCCCCTCCGCTGCGGGCAATGTGGAGACGCTGGCCCAAACGCCCCGTCCGGCACCCGTCGTCGTCCTCGACAACCCCCGCAATCTGGGCAACGCCGGAGCCGTGATCCGCCTCGCCGCCGGCTTCGGCGTGATGGGCGTGGTCACGACGGGCACGCTCGACCCCTGGCACCCCGCGGTCGTACGCGCTGGAGCGGGCCTGCACTTCGCCACGGCCGTGGAGAGGCTGGCCGTGGCCGAGCTGCCCCCCGGCCCGGTGTTCGCCCTCGACCCGGAAGGCGAGGACATCCGTGGCCTGAAGCTCCCGGACGACGCCGTGCTCGCCTTCGGCTCCGAGCGCAGCGGCCTGTCCGCCGAACTGCGCGCCCGCACCGACCACCTGGTGTCTTTGCCGATGCGCCCACAGGTCTCCAGCTACAACCTCGCGACCAGTGTGGCCATGACGCTGTTCCACTGGAGCGCGACCGGGGGCAGGGCAGAGAGCGGGGCCGGGGAGCCAGGTCGTGCCGGGCAGCCCTGATACCTGCCCGGCGGGACCGTGCGAAGGCAGGCTCACGCCTCCCTTCGCACCTCCACCACCCGGAAGCGGTTGGCCACGAAGGCCCCGTCGCACAGTGCCGCATTCGCCGCCGGGTTGCCGCCCGATCCATGGAAGTCCGAGAAGGCCGCCGTCTGGTTGACGTAGACCCCTCCGGTCAGGTTCAGCGAGAGCTGGGCGCACTCCTCCAGACAGGCCTCCTGCACGGACTGCTCGACCTCCTCCGAGGTCGTGTACGCGCCGACCGCCATCGCACCCTTGTCGCCGATCGTGCGTCGCAGCAGCTTCACGGCGTCCGCGGCCGAGTCGACGGCGACGGCGAAGGAGACCGGTCCGAAACACTCGCTCATGTAGGCCGCCTCGGCGTCCGGCTTGGCACCGTCCAGTTTGACGATCACCGGCGTACGGACGACCGCGTCCGGGAACTCCGGGTTGCTGATCTCCCGTGAGGCGAGGGTGACTTCGCCCAGCCCGGCAGCGGCCTCCAGGCGGGCCGTCACCTCCGGGTTCACGATCGCGCCGAGCAGGGCGAGCGCACGGGCGTCGTCCCCGAGGAGTCCGCCGACCGACCTCGCCAGGTCGGCGACCACCTCGTCGTACGACTTGGGGCCGGCGTCCGTGCGGATGCCGTCGCGGGGGATCAGCAGGTTCTGCGGGGTCGTGCACATCTGGCCGCTGTAGAGGGACAAGGAGAAGGCCAGGTTCGACAGCATCCCCTGGTAGTTGTCGGTCGACTCCACGATCACCGTGTTGACGCCCGCCTTCTCCGTGTAGACCTGCGCCTGTCGGGCGTTGGTCTCCAGCCAGTCGCCGAACGCCGTCGAGCCCGTGTAGTCGATGATCCGGATCTCCGGGCGTAGGGCCAGTGTCTTGGCGATGCCCTCTCCAGGGCGCTCGGCGGCCAGGGCAACCACATTCGGGTCGAAGCCCGCCTCGGCGAGCACCTCGCGGGCCACCTGGACGGTGAGCGCGAGTGGCAGCACCGCGCGCGGGTGGGGTTTCACCAGGACCGCGTTACCCGTGGCGAGGGAGGCGAACAGGCCCGGATAGCCGTTCCACGTCGGGAAGGTGTTGCAGCCGATCAGCAGTGCGATGCCGCGGGGCACGGGCGTGAACCGCTTGTTCAGCGCGAGCGGATCGCGCTTGCCCTGGGGCTTGGTCCACTCGGCGGTGACCGGGGTACGGACCTGCTCCGCATACGCGTACGCCACCGCCTCCAGGGCGCGGTCCTGGGCGTGCGAGCCGCCCGCCTGGAACGCCATCATGAAGGCCTGACCGCTGGTGTGCATGACCGCGTGCGCGAACTCGTGCGTGCGATCGCTGATCCGCTTGAGGATCTCCAGGCACACCACGGCACGTGCCTCGGCGCCCGCGTCACGCCATGCGCGCCCTCCCGCCCGCATGGCCGGGAGCAGTACGTCGATGTCCGCGTGCGGGTAGGTGATCCCCAACTCGATGCCGTACGGGGACGCTTCGCCGCCCACCCAGTCGTCGGTGCCGGGCTGGCCGAGATCCAGGCGGCCGTCCAGCAGGGCGTCGAAGGCGGCCTTGCCCTCCGCCACGCCCAGGCTGCCGTTCTCGCCGTACGCCTTGGGGTGCTCGGGGTGCGGTGACCAGTACGCGCGCGTGCGGATGGCTTCCAGCGCCCGGTCGAGGGTGGGCCGGTGCTGGGTGATCAGCTGGTGCGCGGTGAGTTCGGCGGCGGCCATCAGGGACCATCTCCTCGTCTCAAGAGCTCTCCGTTGAGCTCCGACCTGGGCGGGAATGGGCAGTCAGAGTTAGAGTAACCGAACGATCGGTCGGTACAAGGGGGTCCGCCGAGCCTGTGGAAAACCTCGTGCGGGAGGATCGCGAGCATGACAGCACTCGACCTCGCCGACCCGGTGGCCGTCGTCGGCACCGGCACCATGGGCCAGGGCATAGCCCAGGTCGCGCTGGTCGCCGGCCACCCGGTGCGGCTGTACGACGCAGTGCCGGGCCGCGCTCGGGCCGCGGCCGAAGCCATCGGGGCCCGTCTTGACCGGCTTGTCGAGAAGGGCCGGCTGAGCGGCGGCGACCGGCACGCCGCGCGCGCCCGGCTATGCCCGGCCGAGAGCCTTTCCGAACTCGCCGGCTCGAATCTCGTGGTCGAGGCCGTCCTGGAGCGGCTCGACGTCAAGCAGCAGCTGTTCCGCGAGCTCGAGGAGGCCGTTTCGGACGACTGCCTGCCCCTGGCGCTCGACTACCGGAGGGCGACCCGGATCGCCCTGTGCGCCTCACAGGACACCCGGCAGCAGACCCTCGTCGAGGCCACCGGACTCTTCCAGGCACTCGGCAAGGACGTCAGCGTCATCGGGGACGCGCCCGGCATGATCGTCGCCCGGACCGTGGCGCGGATCGTCGACCTGGCTCACGACGCCGTCTCCAAGGGGGTGGCCACCGAGGAGGACGTCGACACGGCGATGCGGCTGGGCGTCAACTACCCGCTGGGGCCCTTCGAATGGGGCCGCAGGCTCGGCAGGGTCTGGGCGCACGACCTCCTGGAGGAGCTCCATCTGCGGGAACCGTCGGGCCGCTACGCGCCCTCTCTCGCGCTGTACCGCCACGGGCACGCCGCGGACAAGCGGGAGGGCACCACATGACCACCGCCAAGCGTGACACCTACACACCGGAGACGTTGCTCTCCGTCGCCGTACAGGTCTTCAACGAGCGGGGCTACGACGGCACGTCCATGGAGCATCTCTCCAAGGCGGCCGGCATCTCCAAGTCGTCGATCTACCACCACATCGCGGGCAAGGAGGAACTGCTGCGCCGCGCCGTCAGCCGGGCGCTTGACGGGCTCTTCGGGATCCTCGACGAGGAGCACGCGCGCGGTGGGCGTGCCGTGGAGCGCCTGGAGTACGTCACGCGGCGCATGGTCGAGGTGCTCACCGCCGAACTGCCGTACGTGACGCTCCTGTTGCGTGTGCGCGGCAACACCGACACCGAGCGCTGGGCCCTGGAGCGGCGCCGGGAGTTCGACCACCGCGTGGCCGAGCTCCTGAAGGCGGCGGCGGCCGACGGCGACGTCCGCGCCGACGTGGAGTTCGGGCTCGCCACCCGGCTGGTCTTCGGGATGATCAACTCGCTGGTCGAGTGGTACCGGCCCGACGGCCGGGGCACGGGCGAAAGCGAAGTCGCCGACGCGGTCGTGCGGTTGGTCTTCGAGGGACTGCGCAAGGAGGGCTGAGGGGCGGTCGGCCACCTTCGATCTCAGCCCTCCGGTTCCACGTCCTCCTCCTCGAACACGAGCAGCGTCCGTGTGCTGCGTACCTCGGGGATGGACTGGAGCCTGGTCAGCACCAGTTCGCGCAGATTTCTGTTGTCCGGCGTATGCACCAGGAGCAGTACGTCGAAGTCGCCGCTGACCAGGGCGATATGGGCCACCTCGGGGAGCGCCCGCAGCTGTTCGCGCACGGCGCGCCAGGAGTTCTGCACGATCTTCAGGGTGATGTACGCGGCGGCGCCCTGCCCGGCCCGCTCATGGTTGATCCGGGCGCCGAAGCCGCGGATCACGCCATCCTCGATGAGCCGGTTGATGCGCGCGTACGCGTTGGCCCGTGACACATGGACACGCTCGGCCACGGAACGTATCGAGGCGCGGCCGTCCGAGCGCAGCATCTGCAGGATGTCCCGGTCGACGGCGTCCAGCGGGCGCGGAAGAAGGGCGCCGCGGCCGCCCTCCGGCCCCTCGACCATTTGTTCAGGTGCCATGTCCCCCCGCCTCCCTACCATGGACGTACTGCGTCCATCCCAGGCTGTGGAGAACCGTTTGTCCACAGCCTGGAGGTGCCTGTAGCCAAAATGTGCCGACGACCGAACAATCGGTAGGCGAGGCGCATCACAACCGGTGTGCCGCCGACCCACTCCCACGAGGAGGTGCCGTCATGACGGTCATGGAGCAGCGGGGCGCCTACCGGCCCACCCCGCCGCCTGCCTGGCAGCCCCGCACCGACCCCGCTCCGCTGCTGCCCGACGCGCTGCCGCACCGCGTCCTCGGCACGGACGCGGCGGCCGCGGCCGACCCCGGGCTGCTGCGACGCCTGTACGGGGGGCTGGTGCGCGGCCGTCGCTACAACGCGCAGGCCACGGCCCTCACCAAGCAGGGCCGCCTCGCGGTCTACCCCTCCTCCACCGGCCAGGAGGCCTGCCAGGTCGCCGCCGCGCTCGTCCTCGAAGAGCGTGACTGGCTCTTCCCCAGCTACCGCGACACGCTCGCCGCTGTCGCCCGCGGCCTCGACCCCGTGCAGGCCCTGACACTCCTGCGCGGCGACTGGCACACCGGCTACGACCCCCGCGAGCACCGCATCGCGCCCCTGTGCACCCCCCTGGCGACCCAGCTCCCGCACGCCGTGGGCCTCGCACATGCCGCGCGCCTCCAGGGCGACGACGTGGTCGCGCTCGCCCTGGTCGGAGACGGCGGCACCAGCGAGGGCGACTTCCACGAGGCGCTGAACTTCGCCGCCGTCTGGCAGGCCCCGGTCGTCTTCCTCGTCCAGAACAACGGCTTCGCGATCTCCGTCCCGCTCGCCAGGCAGACCGCCGCGCCCTCCCTCGCCCACAAGGCGGTCGGCTACGGCATGCCCGGCCGCCTGGTCGACGGCAACGACGCCGCCGCGGTGCACGAGGTCCTGGGCGAAGCCGTGGCCAACGCGCGCGCGGGAGGCGGTCCGACCCTTGTGGAGGCGGTGACGTACCGCGTCGACGCCCACACGAACGCCGACGACGACATGCGCTACCGCGGCCAGGCCGAAGTCGAGGCCTGGCGCGCGCACGACCCGATCGGCCTACTTGAGCACGAGCTGACCGAGCGCGGGCTCCTCGACGAGGCCGGCATACGGGCCGCGCGCGAGGACGCCGAGGCGATGGCCGCCGACCTGCGCGAGCGCATGAACCAGGACCCGGCGCTCGACCCCAAGGACCTGTTCGCACACGTCTACGCCCAGCCTACGACCCAACTCCTGGAACAAGAGGCGCAGTTGCGGGCCGAGCTGGCCGCCGCGGAGCGGCACCACGAGTCGGAAGGAGCCGCGCGATGACCACCGTCGTGGTGAAGCCGGCCACCATGGCGCAGGCCCTCGGGCGCGCGCTGCGCGACGCGATGGCCGACGACCCGGCCGTCCACGTCATGGGCGAGGACGTCGGCACGCTGGGAGGTGTGTTCCGGGTCACCGACGGGCTCGCCAAGGAGTTCGGCGAGGACCGCTGCACGGACACGCCGCTCGCCGAGGCGGGCATCCTGGGGACCGCCGTCGGCATGGCCATGTACGGGCTGCGGCCGGTCGTGGAGATGCAGTTCGACGCCTTCGCGTACCCCGCTTTCGAGCAACTGATCTCGCATGTGTCGAGGATGCGCAACCGCACGCGGGGCACCATGCCCCTGCCGATCACGATCCGCGTCCCCTACGGGGGAGGCATCGGTGGCGTGGAGCACCACAGCGACTCCTCCGAGGCGTACTACATGGCGACTCCGGGGCTTCACGTCGTCACGCCCGCGACGGTCGCCGACGCGTACGGGCTGCTGCGGGCCGCCATCGCCTCCGACGACCCGGTGGTCTTCCTCGAACCCAAGCGCCTGTACTGGTCGAAGGACTCCTGGAACCCCGAGGAACCGCCGACCGTTGAACCGGTAGGCCGTGCGGTGGTGCGGCGCTCGGGCATCAGCGCCACACTCATCACGTACGGGCCGTCGCTGCCCGTCTGCCTGGAAGCGGCCGAGGCGGCACAGGCCGAGGGCTGGGAGCTCGAGGTTGTCGATCTGCGCTCGCTGGTGCCGTTCGACGACGAGACGGTCTCCGCGTCCGTACGGCACACGGGGCGGGCCGTCGTGGTGCACGAGTCCGGGAGCTTCGGCGGGCCCGGCGGGGAGATCGCCGCGCGGGTCACCGAGCGGTGTTTCCACTACCTGGAGGCACCGGTGCTGCGTGTGGCCGGGTTCGACGTCCCGTACCCTCCACCGATGCTGGAGCGGCACCATCTGCCCGGCGTCGACCGCATCCTGGACGCGGTGGCGCGTCTGCAATGGGAGGCGGAGAACTGATGGCCCACGTCCTCGAATTCAGGCTGCCCGACCTCGGTGAAGGCCTCACCGGGGCTGAGATCGTCCGCTGGCTCGTCGAGGTCGGCGATGTCGTGGCCGTCGACCAGCCCGTCGTCGAGGTCGAGACGGCCAAGGCGATGGTGGATGTTCCGTGCCCGTACGGCGGAGTGGTCACGGCCCGCTTCGGTGAGGAGGGGACGGAGCTCCCCGTCGGAGCGCCGCTGTTGACGGTGGCGGTGGGCGTGCCTGCCTCCGGCGGCGAGGACGAGGCTTCCGGAAACGTACTCGTGGGGTACGGCACGGGAACGCCGCCCGCACGGCGCGGGAGGGTGCGGCCGGCCGGCCCCGCGGCTTCGGCTTCCGGGCGGCAGCCACCGGGCAGGCCCACGGACGGGCCCGGCAAGGCGGACGCGTCGTCCGCCGGTCACGGGGAGGGCAGTGTGGCCACACCCTCCGCGGGGCGGAGTGCGGGCCCCTCCGACGCGGACCTGCCTGTCGCCGGACGCGAGGAAAGCCCGGCTGTGGGAACGACGGAGCACGACACGGCCAACCGCCGCATCGGGCAGGACGGCGCACCAACCGAGGGCCGGCCGGACGCCGACGACGGACGCCGCGTCGACGGTCCCGTGCCGGTGATCTCCCCGCTGGTGCGTCGGCTGGCCCGGGAATACGGCCTGGACCTGCGGGAGTTGGCCGGATCCGGCCCCGACGGACTGATTCTGCGAGCGGACGTGGAGTACGCGGCGCGCGCCGCCGGTGCACGCGCCCGGGCGTCGCAGACCACGACCGCGCCGTTCGTTCCTGGGGAGCCGGAGCCGGAGCGGGAGCCGGAGCCGGAGCCCGCGGCCGCCCCACACACGCGCGCCGCAGGCGTTCCCGAAGCCGCAGTCGCAGCCGGAGCCGCAGCCCCCCGCACGCGCATCCCCCTGCGGGGCGTTCGCGGCGCCGTCGCCGACAAGCTCGCCCGCAGCCGCCGCGAGATCCCCGAGGCGACCTGCTGGGTGGACGCCGACGCGACGGAACTCATACACGCGCGCGCAGCCATGAATGAGGCCGGCGGCCCGAAGATCTCGCTGCTCGCGCTGCTCGCCCGTATCTGCACCGCCGCGCTCGCCCGCTTCCCCGAGCTCAACGCGACGGTCGACATGGAGGCCCGGGAGGTCGTCCAGCTCGGCGAGGTGCACCTCGGCTTCGCGGCGCAGACTGAGCGGGGACTCGTCGTGCCGGTGGTGAAGGACGCACACACACGGAACGCGGAGTCGCTGAGCGCGGAGTTCGAGCGGCTCACCGAGGCGGCGCGGACCGGGACGCTCACACTGGAGCAACTCACCGGTGGGACCTTTACGTTGAACAACTACGGCGTCTTCGGCGTCGACGGATCCACGCCG
>CAMLJW010000020.1 GCA_946480485.1 uncultured Streptomyces sp.
CGGAAGTCCTCGTACGGGACGTACTCGGGCTTTCGGCTGGTGCGGCGAGAGTGCGCACCGGACGCCGCGACGGCGAACGTTCCCTGCCGGGACACTAGGGCGTCGAGTGCAGCCGCAGTGCCCGCACCCCTCCGCCGGTGAGCAGTTCGACGATGCGCTCACCGGCCGGCTTGCGCACCGCCATACCGCACTCCGGACAGGTGAAGGAGTAGAAAGTCGTCCGGGGCGTGGCGCCGATCGCCAGGCGTAAGGCGCTCGCGGAGAGTTCCAGGCGGGCGCGGCAGTCGGGGCAGGCGGCCCTGAACACCACGGGGTCCACTCTCGTCATCCCCGAGAACGCAGATGTTGCGGACATTTCTCCCGCATCAGACATCGCCGACCTGCTCAAAGACCTTGCTCCTGCCTGCCGTACAGCCTGCCTTGAACTCCGTGAGGCCCGTCGTGCGCGCTCGGCACGCTCCGCGACCCGCCGTGTGCGCCCGCGGGTACGTCCACTGCGTCCGGTCGCTCGTACCCGTCGTATGCCGCGAGCGCCTCGCGGGCCGCCCGGCTGGCGCTGTCCACAAGCTCCCGCGGCGAGACGATCCGGCCGTCCCGGCCAAGCCGCAGCGCGAGGCGACGCAGCGAGGCGGGATCGGGCGTACGCAAGGTGATACGCAACCCGCCGTCCGGCAGCTCATCCGCGCTGTCGTGCGGGTAGTACTCAGCGACCCAGCGTCCGCCGGGACCCACCTCGACGAGCACCTCGGGATCCTCGGCGGCAGGCTGCACAAGCCCTTCGGACAGGTCCCGCAGCTCGATCTCGGGCGGCGCGGACGGCTCGTCCAGGATCCGGATCTCCGCGACCCGGTCCAGCCGGAAGGTGCGCCGCGCCTCGGAGCGGCGGCACCACGCCTCGACATAGGTGTGACCGACGCTGACCAGGCGGATGGGGTCGATCTCCCGCTCGGTGACCTCGTCGCGCGCGGGCGAGTAGTAGCGGATCCACAGCCGGCGCCGCTCGGAGATCGCCCGGTCGACGTCCGCGAAGACCCCGCCTTCGGACTCGAAGGTGACCGAGAGCCGAGAGCTCGCGCCCGCCGCCTCGCCCGCCGCGGCCTCCACCTTCGCGGTGGCCCGCAGCAGCGCCTGCCGGTCGCTCTCACGCAGCCCGGGCAGGGTGGACACGGCCCGTGCCGCCACCAGCAGCGCGGTCGCCTCGTCGGCGGCGATACGCAGCGGCTCGGCCGCTTCCGCGCCGAGAGCGCCCGGATTGCGCCACCAGATCCGCTCACCGTCCGTGTCGATGTCCAGCAGATCGCCGCCCCGGAAACTCGTCCCGCACAGCGGCAGCACGTCGAGGTCGGAGATCAGCTCGTCCTCGGTGATCCCGAAGGCCCGGGCGACGTCGCCGACGCGCGCCCCCGGACGCTCACGCAGATAAGTCACCAGGGAGAGCATCCGCCGGGTCTGGTCGATGGCACTCGCCGGCCTGGCGGGTTTTTTCACCACTTTCCTACGTCCCCTCAGTCCTTGGCCACGGCGCGTAGCCGGTCCACGACGTCGGCCCGCAGCTCGGCGGGCTCAAGGACCACCACATCAGGCCCGAACTCCACGAGCCAGGCGTCCAGTCCGTGCCCGTAGGGAATTTCCAACTCGTCCCACCCGTCACCCAGTGCGCGTACGGAGACGGCCTTGGCCCGCAGTGGATAGCCCGCGCCCCCACGCAGCCGGATCAGCGCGGAGCGGTCGGCGGTCTCCCCCGCCCAGCTCGCGACCGTCTCACGCACAGTGACGACGTCCGGCACCTCGGCGGTGAACTTCCCGCCGCGGGTACGGACCTTGCCGGTGATCCGCGAGAGCCGGAAAACCCGCTCGGCGCCCCGGTCGCGGTCCCAGCCCGCCAGGTACCAGTGACCGCGCCAGCATTCCAGTGCCCACGGCTCGACAAGGCGGGGCTCCGGACGGGCCGCCGTCGCCTTGCGGTAGTCGAAGGAGACCGGACGGCGGTCGCGGCAGGCGAGCATCAGCGGCTCGAAGGCGGCCTCGTGCACGGGGATGCGCGGCTCAAGCGCGCCATGACCCTCATACGGGTCGACGTCCTCGGGCAGTCCGGCCGCGCGCAGCTTCTGCAGGGCGCCGCTCGCCGCGCCCGCAAGCCGGGCCTGCTGCCAGACCTTGGCGGCCAGCCCGAGAGCGGCGGCCTCCTCGGCGTCGAGCGTGATGGGCGGCAGACGGTTGCTGTCGCGGCGAGCCAGGTAGCCGACCTCGCCATCGAGGTTCTCCACCGTCTCGATGACCAGGCCGAGTTCGCGCAGATCATCCTTGTCCCGCTCGAACATCCGGTTGAAGGAGTCGTCCGACCCGGCCTCCAGATAGGCCTCGACGGACTCGCGAAGCTCGCGCTTGCTGAGCGGCCGCCGCGTCCCCAGCAGACACAGCGCCAGGTTCATCAGCCGCTCGGCCTTGGCAATGGCCATCGATGCCCTTCCCTATGATACTTCCGACCGATGACCGTACCGCTACTGAGTGTCGTGGCAAAAGCGGAGGCCCATGCCCGACCAGGCATGGGCCCCAGATGATCGGATCCGGTCAGACCGCGACCAGGTCGCAGACGAAGATCAGCGTCTCACCCGGCTCGATACGGCCGCCACCGGCGCCGCGGTCGCCGTAGGCGAGGTGGGCCGGGATCGTCAGCTGACGACGGCCGCCGACCTTCATACCCTGGACGCCCTGGTCCCAGCCAGAGATGACCTGGCCGACACCGAGCTGGAACTCCAGCGGCGTACCGCGATTCCAGGACGCGTCGAACTCCTCGCCCGTGGAGAAGGCCACGCCCACGTAATGGACCTTGACGAAGTCACCGGCCTTCGCGACCGGCCCCTCGCCCTCCCAGATGTCCTTGATCTCGAGGTCCGCGGGGGGCGGACCCTCCGGGAAGTCGATCTCCGGCTTCTCGATGCTCACGTTTCTGGCTCCTGCTGTATGTGCGAAAGGCAATTGAGGCAACACGGACAGTGTTACATCCCCGAAGGCGTTACATCTTCGCGAGGATGTCGACGGAGAAGACCAGCACCGAGTCCTTCTTGATGGTGCTGCCCTGCGGCGGCTTGTCGCCGTACCCCAGCTTCGGCGGGATGACGACGAGCACACGGCTGCCCACCTTCTTGCCGGTCAGCCCCTGCGCCCAGCCCTTGACGACCTGCTTCAGCGAGAACGAGGTGAGCTGCCCCCTGCCGTACGTGGAGTCGAACTCCTTGCCGTCGGCCCAGAGCACGCCCTTGTACTGCACGAGGACGGCATCGCTCTCTTTGACCTCGTCGCCGTCACCCTCCAGGATGTAGTTCGCGACGAGCTTCGTCGGAGCGTCCTTCTTCGGCACATCGATGGAGGGCGCCTTGCCGTCGGTGTTGGTGCCCACCTTCGGCAGGTCGATGTCGTCCTGGGCGACGATCTCGCCCTTGGCGGAACTCTTCGTGTTGAACGTGTCCTGGACGTCCACGACGAAGACCAGGGTGTCGGTGCCCTTGATGCCCGCGTCCGGATTGCCCTTCGGGCCGTAACCCCAGGTCGGGGGCACGGCCATCAGGACACGGCTGCCGGTCTTCTTCCCTGTGAGGGCGTAGCGCCAGCCGTCGATGATCGAGCCCTGGGCGAGCTGGATGACGAGCGGCGTCTTGCGGTCGTAGGAATTGTCGAAGACCTTCGCCGAGGTCCAGATCTGGCCCAGATAGTTGGCCTTCACGTAGTCGCCCTCGGCCACCGTTTGGCCGTTGCCCGCGATGACCGTCCTGACCGCCAGGTCCTTGGAGGGATCACCGCTGCCCTCGGCGACGGTCGGCTTCTCGTCGAACTTCACCCCGGCGGTGATGGCCGGCAACGGCCCGTCGACGAGCTTCGGCGGCGGTACGGTGCTGGCCGACAAAGAGGCCGAGGGGGACGTACTGCTGCCGGCCTTGTCCTTGCCGGCCGTGTCGTCACCGCAGCCGGCGAGCGTGAGCAGTCCGGTGGGAGCGGCAATCAGGAGTGAGCGTCGGCGCACTGGGGGGGCCTCGTATCGGTCGATCTTGTGGGTGGGCAGTGCGCGCAACTCTACGGCGTGAGACGGGCGCCGTACGGGAGATGTACGGCGCCCTTCGTTGCGTTCCGGAATCTTTCCCGGAACCTACGGCTCACATTCCGGCGATGAGCTTCTCCACCCGGTCGTCGACGGAACGGAACGGGTCCTTGCACAACACCGTGCGCTGTGCCTGGTCGTTGAGCTTGAGGTGAACCCAGTCGACGGTGAAATCACGGCGCTGTTCCTGCGCGCGCCGGATGAAGTCACCGCGCAGCCGGGCGCGAGTCGTCTGCGGGGGCACCGACTTGCCCTCGAAGATCTTCAAGTCGTTGCAGATCCGGGCGGCTTGCCCCTTCTTCTCCAGCAGGTAGTAGAGACCTCGGCGACGATGGATGTCGTGGTAGGCGAGGTCTATCTGCGCGACGCGCGGATGCGACATCGTCATGTTGTGCTTGGCGCGGTACCGCTCGAGGAGCTTGTACTTCATGACCCAGTCGATCTCGGTACCGATCCGGTCGAGGTCCTCGGACTCGATCGAGTCGAGCGTGCGGCCCCACAGTTCGAGGACCTGCTCCACGATGCCGGTGCGGATGCCTCGTCGCTCGCAGAAGTCCACGGCTTTCTCGTAGTACTCGCGCTGCACCTCCAGGGCGGACGCCTCACGGCCGCTCGCCAGGCGCACCTTGCGGCGGCCCGTGATGTCGTGGCTGACCTCGCGGATGGCCCGGATCGGGTTCTCCAGGGTCAGGTCGCGCATCACCGTGCCCGCCTCGATCATGCGCAGCACCAGGTCGGTGGCGCCGACCTTGAGCAGCATGGTCGTCTCGGACATGTTCGAGTCGCCGACGATGACATGCAGCCTGCGGTAGCGCTCCGCGTCCGCGTGCGGCTCGTCCCGGGTGTTGATGATCGGCCGGGAACGGGTCGTCGCCGAGGAGACACCCTCCCAGATGTGTTCGGCCCGCTGACTGACGCAGTACACCGCGCCTCGCGGAGTCTGCAGCACCTTTCCGGCACCGCAGAGAAGCTGCCTGGTGACGAGGAAGGGGATGAGGATGTCCGCGAGCCGGGAGAACTCCCCGTGGCGGGCCACCAGATAGTTCTCGTGGCAGCCGTAGGAGTTGCCCGCCGAGTCGGTGTTGTTCTTGAAGAGGTAGACGTCGCCCGCGATTCCTTCCTCGTGCAGGCGTCGTTCGGCGTCTACCAGGAGTCCTTCCAGAATGCGCTCGCCGGCCTTGTCGTGGGTGACCAGTTCTGTCACGTTGTCACATTCGGGAGTCGCGTATTCCGGATGTGATCCCACGTCGAGATAGAGGCGGGCGCCGTTTCGCAGAAAGACATTGCTGCTGCGGCCCCATGACACGACACGGCGGAAGAGGTACCGCGCCACCTCGTCGGGAGACAGGCGTCGCTGTCCCCTGAACGTACACGTGACGCCGTACTCGTTCTCCAGCCCGAAAATGCGGCGGTCCATGAGTGAACATTACGCCCGATGCCCTGTGCTGAAACGGGGTTCGGCAGCACCGTTTCGATCATTTTCCGAAGCGGCACCAACCACCGCACCGCCGCCCGTAGCTGCGAGGACCCGCCCCGTGGCCAGCAGAACCACCAGCGCGACAGCCCCCGCGGCACCCGGCACCGCGAAGCCTCGGACCGCACCGCCCCACTCGACGACGGGCCCCGCCAGGCCCGTTCCCACCGAGTGGCCCACCGTAACGGTCGTCACAAGCCAGGAGAACGCCTCGGTGACCGTCCCCCGCGGCGCATGCCGGTCGACGATGACGAACGCACACGCGATACAGGGCGCGAGGAAAACCCCGGACAACGCCGTCAGCGCCGTCATGGCGACCACACCGGGCATGAGCATCAGCGGTACGTAGAACACCGCCAGAAGCGCCACGAGCACGCGCAGCCGCCGCTCCGGCGCCCCGCTCCACTGCCGCGCCCCGTACGCGGTACCGCCGACGAGCGCACCGAGTCCGATGGCAGCCATCAGCCAGCCGTACGTCACATCCCCGCCGTTGCCGTCCGCGTACGAGACACCCGCGACGGTGATCGAACCCAGCGCGATACCGACGAACAGGAACGCACCCAGCAGGACGAGAAGCCCGGGCGAGCGCAGCGCGCCGAGCACGTGCGCCTCCCGCGGCGCCGAGCGCCACACGCGCGAAGGCCTCGAAACGACCACGGAGAGCGCGCCCAGGACACCGAGGACGTTCAGAACAAGAAGCGCGGTCCGGGCGGACCACAGCGACACACACAGCGTGACGAGCAACGGCCCGACGGTGAACATGACCTCTTGCGCCACCGCGTCCATCGCGTACGCCGTGTGCACCTGCCCCTCCTTACGCAGGACAGCGGGCCACAGCGCCCGCAGACCGCCCTCCAAGGGCGGCGCGAAGAACCCGGCGACCACCATCAGGACGTACGCGAACAGCGGGGGCTGCGTGCCGGTGAAGGCGAAAACGGCCATACCGAAGGCCGACAGGAGCACGGCGGGCAGTTGCACCCGCGGCTGCCCATAGTGGTCCACAAGACGGCCCAGCACGGGCTGCCCCACCGCATTCGACGCTCCGTACGCCGCCGCGAGCGCACCCGCGAGGCCGTAGGTTCCACCCTCCGCGCGGACGAACAGCAGAACCGCGATCGCGGCGGTGGCGTTCGGCAGCCGGCCCACAAGTGTGCCGACGAGCAGCCGGGCGGCGTGCCGCGTCCTGAGGATCTCCAGATAAGCCGCGACCATGGCCTGCCCTTCTCGTAGCCCGTGCGCCCGACGTTGTACGTATAACTAGCCTGGCAATACGTACCATGTGCGCAGTCCGCGAGTCGAAGGAGAACAGGTCGACGGTGGCACAAAGCAGCACGCGCCCCACAAGCCGTGACGTCGCCCAAGCCGCCGGCGTCTCCCAGGCCGCCGTCTCACTGGTACTCGGCGAGAAATGGCGCGGCAGAGTCGCCGAGGAAACCGCCGCACGCGTACGCCGGGCCGCGCGGGAGCTCGGCTACCGGCCGAACCTCGCCGCCCGCAACCTGCGACTCGGCCGCACGCGGACCGTACTGCTCGTCGTCCCCGCACTGACGACCGAGTTCTTCGCCGGCGTCTACACCGGCGCCGCCCGCGTCGCCGCCGAGCACGACTTCGGTGTGGTCCTCTACCCCTCGCCCGAAGGCATCGGCCCCGCCCGGGACCCCTTCGGATCGGCACGCGCCGCTCTGGACGGCGTGATCGCCTCCTCAATGGCCGCCGAGGCGCTCACGGCGATCCGCGGCGACCAACTGCCCCTGGTCATGCTCGACAGCGACCCGGACGGCAGCCTGGGCGCCGCGACGGTCAACCTCGACATCAAGGACGGCATACGACAGGTGGGGGAGCACCTGCTGGCCCTGGGCCACCGCCGTTTCCTGCATCTGGCGGCGGACATCGCCTCCTGGACATTCGAGGTACGCGCCCGTGAACTCGCCGCGTGTGTGGGCGCGGTACCGGGCGCTCAGGTACGCACCGTCGCCGCGCCGATCTCCATCGAGGGCTCCCTGACCGCGGCCGAAACCGCGCTCGCCGGCCCCGGTCCCCGGCCCACCGCCCTCGTCTGCGACGACGACGAACTCGCAGCCGGCGCCTACAAGGCCGCCCGGCGCCTGGGCCTGCGCATCCCCGACGACATCTCCGTCACCGGACTCGACGACCTGGCCATCGCCACGGCCATCGACCCGGAACTGACCACCGTACGCCTGGACGCCGAGCTCTTCGGCGAACGCGGCATGAAGGCACTCCTCGCGGTCCTGGACGGCCGCACACCCGTCGAGGGAGACATCCCCGTCCAACTGGTCGTACGAGGCTCCACAGCGCCACCACGCCTGCCCTGAACGCCGTACGCCCCGGCCACCACCGGCCGGGGCGTACGAGCGGACCAGAGGAGGGCCGCTGCCTACTCCTCGCCCTCGGAGCTCTCGGCGTCCGCCTCCGCCTCCGCGCCCGTGCCGTCACCCTCCAGCAAGCGAGCGAGCTGACGGCCCACGATGCGCCTGAACTTGCGCTGCTGCCAACGCGTACGGTCCAGGACCGCCACCTCCAGGCGCTCGGCGGGAATCTCCCGCTCGCTGCCGTTCGTATCCCGGGACAGGGCCTGGACGGCCAGCTTGAGCGCCTCGGCGAGCGTCATGCCCTCCCGGTGACGCTGATCCAGATAGGTACTGATCTGCTCGGCATTGCCGCCGACCGCGACCGAGCCGTGCTCGTCCACGATCGATCCGTCATGCGGCAGCCGGTAGATCTGGTCACCATCGGGGGTCTCCCCCACCTCGGCGACCACAAGTTCCACCTCGTACGGCTTCTCCGCCGCGCTGGAGAAGATCGTGCCGAGCGTCTGGGCATAGACATTGGCCAGACCGCGGGCGGTCACATCGTCACGGTCATAGGTGTAGCCCCGCAGGTCGGCATACCGGACGCCACCGATGCGGAGGTTCTCGTACTCGTTGTACTTGCCGGCGGCCGCGAAGCCGATCCGGTCATAGATCTCGCTGAACTTGTGCAGCGCACGGGACGGGTTCTCGCCGACGAACACGATGCCGTCGGCGAACTGCAGCACGACGAGGCTGCGGCCCCGGGCAATGCCCTTGCGGGCGTACTCGGCCCTGTCCGCCATGGCCTGCTGGGGTGAGACATAGAACGGCGTCGACACCGGTTATCCGTCCCTTTCAATCGAAGTCACTGGATCACCTTGAAAAGACAAGGGCCGCTGTCAGAGCAGCGCGGCCCGCGGGCCGTCGGGCTGCTCCAGGCGCCGCTCCAGGATCGAGCGGGCGATCTCGGAGGACTCCTCGTCGGTGAGCCGGCGGAAACCCTCCTCGGTGATCACGGTGACGATCGGGTAGATCCGGCGCGCGACATCGGGACCACCCGTCGCCGAGTCGTCGTCGGCCGCGTCGTACAGGGCCTGCACCACGAGCGTCGTAGCCTGCTGCTCGGTCAGGTCATCGCTGTAGAGCTTCTTCATGGCACCGCGCGCGAACATCGAACCGGAGCCCGTGGCCGCGAAGCCGTGCTCCTCCGAGCGCCCGCCCGTGACGTCGTACGAGAAGATGCGGCCCTTCTCCCGGTCCAAGTCGTACCCCGCGAAGAGCGGGACCACGGCCAGGCCCTGCATGGCCATGCCGAGGTTGGACCGGATCATCGTCGACAGGCGGTTCGCCTTGCCCTCCAGGGACAGCGTGGCGCCCTCCACCTTCTCGAAGTGCTCCAGCTCCAGCTGGAAGAGCTTGACCATCTCCACGGCCAGCCCCGCCGTACCGGCGATACCCACCGCCGAGTACTCGTCGGCCGGGAACACCTTCTCGATGTCGCGCTGCGCGATGACGTTACCCATAGTGGCCCGCCGGTCACCGGCGAGCACCACTCCACCGGGGAACGTGGCGGCGACGATCGTCGTGCCGTGCGGCGCCTCGATCACGCCCTTGACAGGGGGCAACTGCCGGTTGCCGGGCAGCATTTCGGGCTGATGCGCGGACAGGAAGTCCACAAAGGAGGACGACCCAGGCGTCAGGAAGGCAGCTGGTAGACGCCCGGTGCTACGAATGTTGGCTTCCACGCGATTCCTTCCACGTATGTCGCAGCCCGCCTTATGACGTCGGGCCGATCCTTGAACTGCCCCAAGGCTGCGTTGCAGCTGAAGCACAGTACGCCACGGACCCTACCCGTCTCTTGGCAGTGATCCACATGTTCGGCAGGAGCAGAAAGAGATATGCAGCAGATGCCTTGCTGCTCCGCGGCCACCACGTCCAACTCCTCTGGAGTCAGGCCGTACTGGCGCTTCTGATCAGCTCGCCGCCGGTGGACTGCGCGGCAGGCCTTGCAGCGCGTCGACAGGTCGTCGGATGCGGTCGCGTTGCGATGCCAGTCGCTGCGAGGCCTGATCTCGCCGCGCGTCCGGCAGAGCTTGTACCCGGCCGGGACGTCCACCTTGTCACGCACCGGCTTACCCATGACCTCCCGGCGGTGTCGGGAGTGGCGGCGCTGTGCTGCGCCCCGCACTCCCGACACCGCACGGGAAGCCATCACGCCGGTTCTTGTCCCGCGCAAGAGCAGTCACAGGCGGCTTCTGCTTGCAACCCGTACACCGCTCCGCTGGCGGTTCTCCGACCACTCCCAGCCCCCGCCTTTATTCCGAAGGCAAGAGTCGCCTACTGGCCACCCTTTTGCACAAAACTCCGCACGAAATCCTCTGCATTCTCCTCGAGTACATCATCGATTTCATCGAGGACGGAGTCCACGTCGTCGCTCAACTTCTCCTGGCGCTCCTTGAGGTCCTCGGACCCCTGCGCTTCCTGCGCCTGCTCCTCGGCCTCCTCGGTTGAGCGCGTCGCCTTCTGCTGTCCGCCGCCGGTGTCCTTGGTCGCCATAACCCTCACCCCGCTCGGTTCGACGTTCTTGATCAGACCCTACAAGCAGGGCCCGACATCGGCCCCGCAGTCAATCCAACGTCCGGGGGCCACCACCATGATTCCCGGACGCCGCCCTTTCCACCCGCCGGCCCCCGTCCGATCGCGGGGGCCACGTGGGCCCGCTCAGTTGCCTGACAAGACCCTGACCAGGTCTTCCGCCGTACGGCAGCGGTCCAGGAGCTCCTTCACGTGATTACGCGTTCCGCGAAGGGGCTCCAGGGTTGGTACGCGTTGCAGCGAGTCCCGGCCCGGCAGATCGAAAATCACCGAGTCCCAGGAGGCCGCCGCGACGTCGTCGGCGTACTGCTCCAGGCAGCGCCCGCGGAAATACGCGCGCGTGTCCTCAGGCGGCTTGGTCTGGGCCCGCAGCACGTCCTCGTCGTCCAGCA
The DNA here is from genome assembly GCA_946480485.1 of uncultured Streptomyces sp. Next base: position 10,867 of record CAMLJW010000020.1, read on the forward strand.
GGCGCTTCATCTTTCCGCGCGCCGCCAGGCGGTTGTAGAGGCCCTTGTCGGGGCGTACGTCGGCGTACTGGAGGTCGACGAGGTGCAGCCGGGCCGCGTCCCAGTCGAGGCTGTCACGGCGCCGGTAGCCCTCCATGAGCTCGCGTTTGGCGACCCAGTCGAGTTCGCCGGCCAGGCTCATCGGGTCGCTCTCCAGACGGCCGAGGACGTCCTCCCAGCGGGTCAGTACGTCCTTGGTCTGTTCGTCGGCATCCGCGCCGAACCGCTCCTCGATGTATTTGCGCGCCAGCTCGTAGTACTCCATCTGCAGCTGGACCGCGTTGAGTGTCCGGCCGCTGCGGAGGGTGATCAGGCGCTGGAGGGTCGGGTCGTGGGAAACCTGGTGCAGTGTGCGTACGGGCTGGTCCACGGCGAGGTCCACGGCGATGAAGCCGTCCTCGATCATCGAGAGGACCAGGGCTGTGGTTCCGAGTTTGAGGTAGGTGGAGATTTCCGAGAGGTTGGCATCGCCGATGATCACGTGGAGTCGGCGGTATTTCTCGGCGTCCGCGTGCGGCTCGTCGCGTGTGTTGATGATGGGCCGCTTCAGGGTGGTCTCCAGGCCGACCTCGACCTCGAAGTAGTCCGCGCGCTGGCTGAGCTGGAAGCCGTGTTCGTGGCCGTCCTGACCGAGGCCGACGCGTCCCGCGCCGGTGACGATCTGGCGGGACACGAAGAACGGCGTGAGGTGGCGCACGATGTCGGAGAAGGGGGTTTCCCGCTTCATCAGGTAGTTCTCGTGCGTGCCGTATGAGGCGCCTTTGTTGTCGGTGTTGTTCTTGTAGAGGTGGATCGGCTGGGCGCCGGGGAGCTGAGCCGCGCGTTCGGCGGCTTCCGCCATGATGCGCTCGCCGGCCTTGTCCCACAGGACGGCGTCCCGTGGGTTGGTGACCTCCGGTGCGCTGTACTCCGGGTGTGCGTGGTCCACGTACAGCCGTGCCCCATTGGTGAGGATGACATTGGCCAGGCCGATGTCCTCGTCCGTGAGCTGGCTGGCGTCGGCGGCCTCGCGGGCGAGGTCGAAGCCTCGCGCGTCCCGCAGCGGGTTCTCCTCCTCGAAGTCCCACCGGGCGCGACGCGCCCGGTGCATCGCCGCCGCGTAGGCGTTGACGATCTGGGACGAGGTGAGCATGGCATTGGCGTTGGGGTGGCCGGGCACGGAGATGCCGTATTCCGTCTCGATGCCCATTACTCGCCGTACGGTCATGCGGCCCTCCTTGCCCGGCGGCGCCCTCGGTCGGGGGCGCAGCTCAAGTACCGCTGGTTCTCCGGTGCAGGTGCGGTGCCCGTCCCCGCACTGCGCGAACCGGCGGTACGCAAGAGCCTAGAACGCCTTTGCGCTGGTGGGGAGATCATTTGCGTCATTGCTCCGCTCCGGTTGCGCCCTGGAAAACAGTCGGCTGCGGGTACCCGGTGAGGGCACCCGCAGCCGCCCTGTCTTTTACAGGTACTGACCGGTGTTCGCCACCGTGTCGATGGAGCGTCCGGTGTCCGCGCCCTGCTTTCCGGTGATGAGGGTCCGGATGTAAACGATCCGTTCGCCCTTCTTTCCAGAGATTCGGGCCCAGTCGTCCGGGTTGGTGGTGTTCGGCAGGTCCTCGTTCTCCTTGAACTCGTCCACGCACGCCTGGAGGAGGTGGGAGACCCTCAGGCCCTTCTGCTTGTGCTCCAGGAAGTCCTTGATGGCCATCTTCTTGGCGCGGCCGACGATGTTCTCGATCATGGCGCCGGAGTTGAAGTCCTTGAAGTAGAGGACTTCCTTGTCTCCGTTGGCGTAGGTGACCTCCAGGAAGCGGTTCTCCTCGGACTCGGCGTACATCTGCTCCACGGCGGTCTGAATCATGCCCTGAACGGTGGACCCCTTGTCGCCCGCGTGCTCGGTGACGTCGTCGGCGTGCAGCGGGAGGCGCTCGGTGAGGTACTTCCCGAAGATGTCCTTCGCCGCCTCGGCGTCCGGGCGCTCGATTTTGATCTTCACGTCGAGTCGTCCGGGGCGCAGGATCGCCGGGTCGATCATGTCCTCGCGGTTCGAGGCGCCGATCACGACCACGTTCTGCAGGCCTTCCACGCCGTCGATCTCGGCCAGAAGCTGCGGGACGATGGTGTTCTCCACGTCCGAGCTGACACCGGAGCCACGGGTGCGGAAGAGGGACTCCATCTCGTCGAAGAAGACGATGACGGGCGTGCCCTCGCTGGCCTTCTCGCGAGCGCGCTGGAAGACGAGGCGGATCTGCCGCTCGGTCTCGCCGACGTACTTGTTGAGAAGCTCTGGGCCCTTGATGTTGAGGAAGAAGCTCTTGCCGGCGGCCTGACCAGTGACTTCGGCGACCTTTTTGGCCAGGGAGTTGGCGACGGCCTTGGCGATGAGTGTCTTGCCGCATCCGGGGGGTCCGTACAGCAGCACACCCTTGGGGGGCCGCAGTTCGTGCTCCCTGAAGAGGTCGGGGTAGAGGTACGGGAGCTCGACCGCGTCGCGGATCATCTCGATCTGGTTGCCCAGACCGCCGATCTGTCCGTAGCCGATGTCCGGGACCTCTTCGAGAACGAGTTCCTCGACCTCGCTCTTCGGAACGACCTCGTAGACGTAGCCGGAACGGGGTTCGAGCAGCAGGGCGTCGCCGGCGCGGATGGTGACGTCCAGCAACGGCTCGGCGAGCCGTACCACGCGTTCCTCGTCGGTGTGCCCGAGCACCAGGGCGCGCTCGCCGTCCTCGAGGATCTCCTTGAGGGTGACGATGTCCCCGACACGCTCGTACTTCATGGCCTCGACCACGTTGAGCGCTTCGTTGAGCATCACTTCCTGGCCGCGCCTGAGCTCGTCGAGCTCCACGCTGGGGCTGACGTTCACCCGGAGCTTGCGGCCGCCGGTGAAGATGTCCGCCGTGCCGTCCTCGTTCGCCGTGAGGAAGACTCCGAAGCCGGCCGGTGGCTGTGCGAGGCGGTCGACCTCCTCCTTGAGGGCCACGATCTGGTCTCGCGCCTCACGGAGTGTGTTGGCGAGCCGCTCGTTCTGTGCGGACACGCCGGCCAGGTTGGTCTGCAGCTCGATGATCCGCTCTTCGAGAATCCTCGTGTGACGCGGAGAGTCGGCGAGCTTGCGTCGCAGGACGGCGATCTCCTGCTCAAGGTAGGCAATCTGCCCGGCGGGGTCGTCGGACCCTCGTCCCGGGCGGATGCCGCGGTCAATGTCGTCGTCGTGGGCTGCCACGGTCCTCACCTCCTCCAAGGGGAGCTGGACGCTTCCAGACCCTACCTGGGTGGGTGTCGATTGAAACCCCTAGATCACAAAGACTGTCGGGGTGTGTCCGATCTTCACCCTTGCGCTCTCCCTCACGCCAGGGGAATACCCACCCAACAACATCGGAAAGCGGACGGTTGTAGGCTCGAGGCGTTCAACACCCGTCAGAGCTGGGCCGACTTGCCTTTCGTCTCGGATCGCTCGGCACAGGAAACGGCAGGAGACATGAGCGTGCAGCAGCATGCCGGCGTCAGCGGCGAGGCCCTGGAGGTCTGGATCGATCAGGACCTCTGTACCGGCGACGGCATCTGCGCCCAGTATGCACCCGAGGTCTTCGAGCTGGACATCGACGGACTGGCTTATGTGAAGGGCTCCGATGACGAGTTGCTGCAGGCCCCGGGTGCCACAACGCCCGTACCCCTGCCGCTTCTGCGGGATGTCGCCGACTCCGCGAAGGAGTGTCCGGGCGAGTGCATCCATGTGCGTCGAGTTTCGGACAAGGCCGAGGTCTACGGTCCGGACGCGCAGTAGTTCGACGATCACTTCCCGTCACCTGCGGGTGCTGATCAGTCCTGTCGGGGCGTGAGTCATACGAAGAGAAGAAGGGCCCGGCCACCGTGTCACGATGGCCGGGCCCTTGCGGTGTGTCCGATCGTCACATGCTCTGGGCCCTGGCGCCGGCGGGGGTGGAGCGGATGAACGCGCCGTCCTTCCACCGCCACTTGGCGCGCTCGGTCGTGTCCGGGCAGCAACTGGGGACGTCGGGCGAGGAGTAGCCGAGGAGGGTCGCGGTGACGGTGGCGTCACGTACGGCGAAGTCAGAGACAGTGAGGCGGTCCCCCGGGTCGACCAAGGTGGCCACTACCCGGGGTTCGGGGGCGTCGGCGGCCTGGGTGAGGACGTACACGCCGTTGGGCGGGGTGCTCGCGATCGCGTCGCAGCGGACCAGGGCCACGGTCTCGAGGCGGCCGTCGCCGTCGAGGTCCGCGGAGGCCTTCTTCTGCACCATGACCTTGGTGGGGCCGCATTCGATCGGGAAGTCGACGCCGACTGGTTCGGGGGGTGCCGCGGCGGCGGGTGCCACCGTCACCTCGACGCCTGGCTGGGCGGCGGTGGCCCGGTCGGGCTGCAGCAAGGAGCCGACCGCGATGACTCCTGCCAGGGCGGTGGCCGTGGCGACCCAGTGGATTGGGCCGGTGCGTGTCTGTGCTAGTTCCGGGACGGCGGATTGCTGCACGAGAGATATGTCTCCTGTGAGGGCTGTACTGGTGGGGGGGTGGCCAGCATGGTGCCATACGTCACAGTGAGGGGGAATGGCGGGGTCGGGATTCTGTCACGGTGTCAGCACAAAAGGATGGTGGCCGAGTTCCCGAAATGCTTCGGGAACTCGGCCACGATGGTCGCGCGTTGTCACGCGGCACGGGGCCGTCTCAGCGGCCGGTGCCGCCGTCGGCGTTGGGGCCCGTGTAGTCCTCGCCGTACGCGCCCTTGGCGGGACGGCGGCGGCGCATGGGCGGCTCGACGCCGTCGGCAAGGCGGCGGGCGGTGAGCAGGAAGCCGGTGTGCCCGATCATCCTGTGATCGGGCCGGACGGCCAGGCCCTCGATGTGCCAGTTGCGGATCATCGTCTCCCAGGCGGTCGGCTCGTTGAAGCAGCCGATCTCCCGGATGGACTCGACGGTCCGGGCGAGCTGGGTGGTGGTCGCGACGTAGCAGCACAGGATGCCGCCGGGGACGAGGGCCTTGGAGACGGCCTCCAGGCACTCCCAGGGAGCGAGCATGTCGAGGATGACGCGGTCGACGTCGGTGTCCGACAGATTGTCCTGGAGGTCGCCCACGGTGAGCTGCCAGGCGGGGTGCGGGCCACCGAAGTAGCGCTCCACGTTCTGCTGTGCGATCTCGGCGAAGTCCTCGCGGCGCTCGTAGCTGTGCAGCATGCCGTGGTCGCCGACGGCGCGCAGCAGGAAACTGCTGAGCGAGCCGGAGCCGACGCCGGCCTCCACGACGCGTGCGCCGGGGAAGATGTCGGCGAAGGACAGGATCTGCCCCGCGTCCTTGGGGTAGACCACGGCGGCGCCGCGGGGCATGGACAGGACGTAGTCGGGGAGCAGGGGGCGCAGCGCGAGATAGGCGACGTTCCCCGTGGTGCGGACAACGCTGCCCTCGGGGGCGCCGATCAGCTCGTCGTGCGGGAAGGAACCCTTGTGGGTGTGGAAGTTCTTCCCGGCCTCGAGCGTGAACGTGTAGTGACGTCCCTTGGGGTCAGTGAGCTGGACCTGGTCCCCGACCTTGAAGGGCCCGCGTCGGCGGGCGGCACCGGTCGGTTCGGACATGTGACCAGCCTACCGGTCTGGGCGGTGGCCAGTGACCATGGGCGAGTGCGCCGAAGGGGCACGTCGGTGTCGAGTGGCCACGGGAATCCCTCCTGCTTGCTCAGCTGGGCCTGGCCATGGCTTTGACGAAGGCGCGTTCCACGTCGGCCGCGGACAGGACTCCGTAGATCTCGCCGGACTCCTCGACCACCAGGTACTCGGTGGCGGGGGTGGCTCGCAGGACGTCGAGGAGCTCCTCGCCGGCGAGCTCGGCGGAGACGCGCATACCCTCCGTGAGGTCCTGGGCGAGGCCGCTGACCGCAACCCAGGGGCGGCGGTGTTCCGGTACGCCGACGATGGCGGCCTCGCGGACGAGCGCGAGGGGTTCGCCGTCGGCGTCGACCACGACGAGGGCGCGGGCGCCGGAGTCGTTGGCGCGGCGCAGCGCCTCGGAGAGCGGGGTGTCGGTCCGTACGGGAACCGCGCGGCGGGTCAGGGAGCGGGCGCGCAGTTCTGGGAGGTGTTCCCGGAGGCGGGCCATGCGGAGGCTGTTTCCGGCACCGGTCCAGATGATCGCGGCGAGGATCGCGGCGAGCAGGGCGTCCATGACGGTGTCCATGCCGCCGATGTCCTCGGCGCCTGCGCCGAGCGCGCCGGACTGGGTGAGCAGGGGCAGTCCGATCAGTACGGAGATCGCGAGAGCGCGGCCGACCCAGGCGGCGGCGATGGTGCCCCTCATGGGCTTGCCGGTGATCTTCCAGACGACGGCGCGGAGCATACGTCCGCCGTCGAGGGGCAGGCCGGGGAGGAGGTTGAAGGCGGCGACGATCAGGTTGGAGATCATCAGGCCGGCCAGCAGTACGCCGGGGACGGTGCCGGGCTCGACGGTGAGCAGAGCGAGGTAGAAGAGGCCGGCGAGGATGAGGGAGAGCAAGGGGCCGACGAACGCGAGCACGAATTCGCGGCCCGGCGTCTCGGACTCCTTCTCGATCTCGGACACGCCGCCGAAGAACTGCAGCTGGATGCGGCGCACCGGCAGTTTGAAGCGGAGCGCCGCGACGGTGTGGGCCAACTCGTGGACGAGTACGGAGGCGTAGAAGGCGACCGCGAAGAAGAGGGAGACGAGGTAGCGGGCGGCGCCAAGTTCGGGCAGTACGCGGTCGAGCTGGCCTCCGAAGACCCACGTGATGAGCGCCGCCACAAGGAACCAGCTGGGCGCGACGTACACGGGTACCCCGAACAGCCGTCCCATGAGCAGGCCGCCTCTGGGCTCTTTACCGCGCCGTGGCGGCCGTGGTCCCGGGCCTTTGGCCCCCTTTCGAGCCCGCCTGTCGTGGTCACCGCCCACGCCGTCGCGTCGGGGCTCCCCCGGTCCTTCGCCTCGGGAGGAGGTCTGAGCCGTCCGCCCTGCATGGTCGAGCCCATGCCCAGGTTCCTCATCGGCCGACGTGTCCTTCGGAGCCGGGCTCTCGGTGCCGGCGGGTGCGACCGGCGGCACAGATGCGTTCTCCGTCGCGTCGGAGCGGTGTGTGGCGGTGGGTTTCTCCCATGCCGCCGGGCCCGTCGCTTCTTTGGCGGTGGCGGAGTGGGTGGGGTCGGTGGGGTCCGCGCGGGTGGTGTCGCCGGCCGGGTCCGCGTCGGGGCGCGGGTGTGCGGTGGTGGCGTCCGGCACCGCAGTGTGCTCGGTCGCCTCGTCCGTGCCGGATCGCGGCTGCCCGCTCCCGCCGCTCTCGTCCACGATGTCCCCTCGTTCGACGCGTCTTTCGCTCTCGGTCCTGCAGGGCGAGAGGTTCTGTGGTCGATGGTATGCGGCCGTCGCGGTGCGTTTCGCCCCGCCACCCTGTCTGTCGGCCGTGCCGTCGCGCACAGCGCGAAGGTCACCGTGTGTGGCGCTGTCAGTGGCGGGCCGTAAGGTCTGTCGTCATGGAAACCAGCACCGACGACGGCATCGCGCAAGCCGACTCCGTCACGGGCCACGGCAGCGGCAGCGGCACCGGGGCCAGCACCGGCACCGAGCCCGCCGCCGTTGCCGTGCCCCCGGCCTCGCTGTCGCCCTCGCGCGCCGGCGACTTCATGCAGTGCCCGCTGCTGTACCGGTTCCGGGTGATCGACAAGCTCCCCGAGAAGCCGAGCGAGGCGGCCACCCGCGGCACGCTGGTGCACTCGGTCCTGGAGCGGCTCTTCGACGCCCCGGCCACCGAGCGCACGGCACCGCGCGCGAAGTCGCTGGTCCCCGGCCAGTGGGACCGGCTGCGGGAGGCGAAGCCCGAGCTGGCGGAGCTGTTCGCCGACTCCGACGAGAAGGCCGCGGGCGAGCGGCTGGCGCGCTGGCTCGCAGAGGCCGAGCAGCTCGTCGAGCGCTGGTTCACGCTGGAGGACCCGACCCGTCTCGAACCCGCCGAGCGCGAGCTGTTCGTGGAGGCCCGGCTCGAGTCGGGCCTCAGGCTGCGCGGCATCATCGACCGGGTCGATGTGGCGCCGACGGGGGAGGTGCGGATCGTCGACTACAAGACGGGCAAGGCCCCGCGTCCGGAGTACGCCGAGGGCGCGCTCTTCCAGATGAAGTTCTACGCGCTGGTGGTCTGGCGCCTGAAGAAGGTGGTGCCCCGCCGTCTTCAGCTCGTCTATCTCGGCAGCGGTGATGTACTGACGTACGACCCGGTGATCGCGGACCTGGAGCGCGTCGAGCGCAAGCTGCTCGCGCTGTGGGACGCGATCCGCCGGTCCACCGAGTCCGGCGACTGGCGGCCGCGGCGCACCAAACTCTGCGGCTGGTGCGACCACCAGGAGGTGTGTCCGGAATTCGGCGGTAGTCCCCCGCCGTACCCGCTGCCGGTCAGGGCGCCGGAGTCGGGCGCGGCAGCGCAGGGCAGAATGGGGCCGGACTAGCGAAGGAGAGTCACGTGGCCATCCGTGTCCTACTGGTCGACGACCAGCCGCTGCTGCGTACCGGCTTCCGGATGATCCTGGAGGCGGAGCAGGACATCGCGGTCGTCGGCGAGGCCGCAGACGGCCTGCAGGCGCTGGACCAGGTACGTGCCCTGCAGCCCGATGTGGTTCTGATGGACATCCGTATGCCGCGGATGGACGGTGTCGAGGCGACCCGGCAGATCACCGGACCTGGGCGGGACGGTCCGGCAAAGGTCCTGGTGCTGACCACCTTCGACCTCGACGAGTACGTGGTGGAGGCGCTGCGCGCGGGCGCCAGCGGCTTTCTCCTCAAGGACGCCCCGGCCAATGAGCTGGTGCAGGCGATCCGCGTGGTCGCCGCGGGTGAGGCGCAGCTCGCGCCGAGCATCACCCGCCGGCTGCTCGACAAGTACGCGGATCATCTGCCCTCGGGTGACAAGCCGATGCCGGACACGCTGCACACGCTGACCGAGCGCGAGGTCGAGGTGCTGAAGCTGGTGGCACGCGGGTTGTCGAACGCGGAGATCGCCGCGGACCTCTTCGTCAGCGAGACCACGGTCAAGACGCACGTGGGTCACGTCCTCACCAAGCTGGGCCTGCGTGACCGCGTGCAGGCCGCGGTGTACGCGTACGAGAGCGGTCTGGTGCGGCCGGGCGCGCGGTAGCCGCGCGGGTCATCTGCCCGTCGTTACTCGCGCGACGGGCGGGCGCCGTAGGTGTCGAAAAGGGCCGTGTTTGTGGCGGTGATGCCGGCCGGGATGATGGAGTACAGCGGTGTGGCCGTGGGGTTGTAGACCTCTTGGACCAGGGCCTCGCGGTCGAGCAGATGGGCGATGGCCTTGCGGACGCTGAACTCGCCGGCCACCGGGTCGTCGGTGCTGGAGACGCTCGCGCCGCAAAGGTCAGCTGCCGGCGCCGTTGCCGAGCTCCCACAGCTGGAGGGTCGCGGAGGAGTTGAGGGCCCGCTCGGCGCCGGTGATGTCGTTCCATACGGCGACGAACTGCTTGCCCCGCCACAGCGGCAGCAGCGGAACATCCTCGGCCACGATGTTCTGGATGCCCTCGATGCTCTTCGAAGCGGTGAGCCGGTCGACCTCGCGGCGGGACTCCTGGATCAGGACGCCGCGGAGCTCCTTGTTCGCGTAGGGCGAGCCGAGCGTGTTGTCCTTGTCGAGGAACGGCGCGAGGTAGTTGTCTGCGTCGGGGAAGTACGGGAACCGGCCCATGCCGCAGACCGGGTAGTCGCCCTTCTGCTCGTTCGGGCGGAACGTGAACGAACGTCGCCCACTTCTCACCCATGATGTCGACGTCGAACAGGCCGCTCTCGTTCAGCTGCTTCCTCAGCAGCTAGAACTCCTCCTTGGTGGCCGGGCCGTAGGGGTCGGTCGTGTAATGCAGCGTCAGCTTCACCGGCGCGGTGATGTTCGCCTTGGCCAGCAGGGCCTCGGCCTTGGGTGTGCTCGGGTCGCCGTACTTGCTGAAGAAGGAGTTGGCCTTGCCCGTGACCGACGCCGGCACCATGGAGTAGAGCGGATCGGCACCGGATCCGTACGCCTTGGAGACGAGTCTGTTCGGGCGACATGGTACGAGTCATCGCCCTGATCCCGCCCTTGTCGAGCGCGGTGCCCATCGCTTCGGCGCTGTCGAAGGAGCGCAGCTCGACCTTGTCGTCCTTCACGTCCCATCGGCCCTTGTAGTGGACGTTCTTGGTGAAGACGGCCTTGACGAGTTCGTTGTTCTGCTCACCCTGAATGCGCGTTGAGCGCATATCTGCCATCAGGCCGCGATCAGAGCGTCATCAGGCCTCGTAGAAAAGGAAGGTCGACCTCTTCCAGGGAGGTCACGACGGTTCGCCGGCGGGCCGGGGCGATCGGCGCCACGGAGGGTACGGCCACCACATGGCAGCCCGCGGCCTCGGCGGCCGTGACGCCCGTCGCGGTGTCCTCGACGACCGCGCATCTGGCCGGGTCCGCCCCGAGACCCGCGGCGGCCAGCAAATACGGGTCGGGGTGCGGCTTGGTGCGCTCGACCTCGTCGCCCGCGACGGTCAGGGCGAAGTTTTGCGGGCCGAGCGAGGCCAGTACGCGGTCGATGATGCGGCGGTGCGAGGCGGAGACCAGGGCCGTCGGGATGTCGTGCGCGGCAAGCTCGGCGAGAAGCCTCGCGGCGCCCGGCATCAGCGGCAGGACGCGACCGATACGGTCCTCGAACCCCTCGTTCAGCAGCACTGTGAGCTCGGCCAGGGTGATGTCCGCTCCGGTGGCCTCGATGAGGAATCCCGCGCTACGGGTCATGGGGCCGCCGACCACGACATGGCGCCAGGAGTCGTCGAGCGTGTGGCCGAAGCTCGCGAACACCTCGACCTCGGCGTCCCACCAGAAACCCTCGGTGTCCACCAGGGTTCCGTCCATGTCGAGGAGCACGGCCTGCAGGGCTGAGCCTTCCGCCGTTCGGGTACCGAGTGCGGGAACCGTACTGGTCATCCGGGCACACCTCCGAGAGGGACGAGAAGGCCGGCTCCCCAGGGGGAACCGGCCTGCGCTGGACCAACCAGTGTACGACTCTCGTCGGGGAAGTGCTCGGTTTGACCGCCGTGCACGAGGGCAAACTGAGAGTCCGCCATGGGGCGACTCGGCGTGTCCTTGCAACCACCTCAGCATGCCCCGCGAGGCCGCCTCAGCGTGCGTTGAAGTACTTCGCCTCCGGGTGGTGGATCACGATCGCGTCCGTGGACTGCTCCGGGTGCAGCTGGAATTCCTCGGAGAGCTGGACGCCGATCCGCTCCGGCTCCAGGAGTCGCGCGATCTTCGCACGGTCCTCCAGGTCCGGGCAGGCGCCGTAGCCGAGCGAGAAGCGGGCACCGCGGTACTTCAGCGCGAACATGTCCTCCATGTCGGCCGGGTCCTCACCGGCGAAGCCGAGTTCCGAGCGCACACGCGCGTGCCAGTACTCCGCGAGTGCTTCGGCCAACTGGACGGACAGGCCGTGCAGTTCGAGGTAGTCGCGGTAGGAGTTGGACTCGAAGAGTTTGGCTGTCTCCTCGCCGATCCTGGAGCCGACCGTGACGACCTGCAGTCCGACCACGTCGGTCTCGCCGGACTCCTCCGGGCGGAAGAAGTCGGCCAGGCACAGCCGGCGGCCGCGGCGCTGGCGCGGGAACGTGAAGCGGGTGCGTTCGTTGCCCGCCTCGTCCAGGAGGACCAGGTCGTCGTCCTTGGAGACGCAGGGGAAGTAGCCGTAGACCACGGCCGCTTCGAGCAGGTTCTCGGTCTGCAGCTTGTCGAGCAGTCCGCGCAGTCGTGGCCGGCCCTCGGTCTCCACCAGCTCCTCGTACCTCGGCCCGTCGCCTGTGCGTGCCTGCTTCAGGCCCCACTGGCCCTTGAACAGCGCGCCCTCGTCCAGCCAGGAGGCGTACTCCTTGAGCTGGATGCCCTTGATGACACGGGTGCCCCAGAAGGGCGGCTCGGGGACGGGGTTGTCGACCGCCACGTCCGAGCGGACGGCGCCCTCTTCCTGCGGACGTTCCTCGACCGGTACGGAGGCCGCCCGCACCCGGCGCTGCTTGAGCTCCGGCAGCGTCGCGCCGGGCACGCCGCGCTTGACCGCGATCAGAGCGTCCATCAGGCGCAGGCCCTCGAACGCGTCGCGCGCGTAGCGGACTTCGCCCTCGTAGATCTCGTGCAGGTCCTGCTCGACGTACGCGCGCGTCAGGGCTGCGCCGCCGAGGATCACCGGGTAGTCGGCCGCCAGCTTGCGCTGGTTCAGTTCCTCCAGGTTCTCCTTCATGATCACGGTGGACTTCACCAGGAGACCGGACATGCCGATGACGTCGGCGCGGTGCTCCTCGGCGGCGTCCAGGATCGCGGAGACAGGCTGCTTGATGCCCAGGTTCACCACGGTGTAGCCGTTGTTGGACAGGATGATGTCGACGAGGTTCTTGCCGATGTCGTGCACGTCACCGCGCACGGTGGCCAGCACGATGGTGCCCTTGCCCTCGTCGTCCGTCTTCTCCATGTGCGGTTCGAGGTGGGCCACCGCCGTTTTCATGACCTCGGCGGACTGCAGCACGAACGGCAGCTGCATCTGGCCGGATCCGAACAGTTCACCGACGACCTTCATGCCGTCGAGGAGCGTCTCGTTGACGATTTCGAGCGCCGGGCGGTC
>CAMLJW010000021.1 GCA_946480485.1 uncultured Streptomyces sp.
CGGCACCCTCAACGTCACCCAGGCCCTGCTCCCCGGGCTCACCGCCAGCGGCGACGGCACGGTGGTCGTCCTGTCCTCCACCGCGGGCCACGGCACCTATGAGGGCGGCGCCGGATACGTCGCCGCCAAGCACGGCGCCCACGTCCTCGCCGAAACGCTTCGCCTGGAGATCGTGGGCACCCCGGTCCGCGTCATCGAGATCGCGCCCGGCATGGTCAAGACGGACGAGTTCGCACTCACCCGCTTCGGCGGCGACGAGGAGAAGGCGGCGCACGTCTACGCGGGCGTGGCGGAGCCCCTGACGGCCGACGACGTGGCCGACACGATCACCTGGGCGGTCACCCGCCCCTCCCACGTCAACATCGACCTCCTGATAGTCCGCCCACGGGCCCAGGCCTCCAACACAAAGGTGCACAGGGACCTCTGATGCCCAACGCGCGGAACACCTCACCTGGGCCCCTTGGATCCCCCGAACTCTCCGACTCCCCGGAAAAACGCCGCCTGGCCGAGGAGAAGAAGAACGAACGCCACGTCTGGTGGTACCTGGCGTACTTTCTTTTCGGCATCCACATCGTCGCGTTCGTCATGATCTACGCGGTGACACACGCGAAGTAGACGTGGGCGCCAGCCACTGTCGCCACGCCCCCGTCGGCTCAGTCAGTCAGCGTGGCGACGTTCTGGAGCTGACGCAGAGCCACGTCCTCCACCGAGGCGGGGTCCGTCCACATCCGGATCGGAACCCGTGCCCCGGCACCTCTGCATACGACATAACTCTCCCGCTCCCCCGAAAAGCGATAAAAGCCTGACATCGCATATACCGGCGCCAAGGTCGATGAAAGGGATGACAGACCGGCAGCCACGGCCGTGCGTGCGATACACATGGTGGTCATCGGCCACCTTCGGCCGGCAAGCGAACAACCAGCACACACCGCAGATCAGCGAACACCGACACATCGTCGAGAGGAGCCCCGCCGTGCAGCGGAAGGCCTACGTATCCGGCGTCGCCGCGCTCCTCGCGGCGCTGCTGGCCGGCTGCGCCGGTTCCGGAAGCGAGGACGAGGCGGACAGCTCGAAACCGGGCCAGTCGAGCACGAGGGCCGCCGCGGCTGAGCCCGGCAGATACCGCACGCTTCCGGAGCCCTGCGGTGCCATCGAGCAGGACGCGCTCGACTCACTGCTGCCGGGCATGGAGCAGGTCACGGACGAAAAGCAGCGCGAGAAGGCGTACGCGGGGACGGCGACGCTGACGTACGACACGGACCGTAAGGTCGGCTGCCGTTGGAAGGTGGACTCGACGAGCGCGGCCGATCATCTGTGGGTCGATTTCGAGCGTGTGGTGTCGTACGACAACTCCGTCAGCGACGACAGTCGTGCGTCGCAGATCTACGTGACGAAGCAGGAGGCGGCGGATCTTCCCGCGCCGTCGGAATCCGCGTCAGCAGGGTCAGCGGGGTCCTCGGAGGGGTCGGACGAAGACTCTGCCGGCGCCGGTTCACGTCGGACGCCCGACAAGTCCGGCACATCAGAGGACAGTCATGACGGCAGCGGCAAGGGGAACAGCGAAGACCGCGACAGCTCCGCTTCCCTCACCGGCGATGAAGGCGCGACGTCGAGCACCACTTCCACCCCCACCGCCCTCCAGCCCCGCACGCTCGACGGCCTGGGTGACGAGGCGTTCCTGGATGATGCGCTGAGCGACTCGCAGCAGCGCACGGTGACTGTGGTGTTCCGCACGTCCAATGTGATCGTGACGATCCAGTACGACGAGCAGCCGACGAGTACGACGGACACCCCCGGCAGCAAGGAAATGCAGGACAGGGTACGAAAGTTGGCGGATCAGCTCGCCGTAACGTTCGAGGAGTAGTGGTCGTCCAGGGGGTTTTCCGGCTCGGCGGAACCGAACTCGCATTCGTCTCGTACGGCGTACCGTGGCCCATCGGACCCGACCGAGCGCGGTCGGCCGAAGCTGCAGAGCCGTAGAGCCCGACCGCACGCACACCCGCGTCTTGAGTGAAGGAACCATGCACCGACCCGCACAGCGACTCACCCGCCTCCTCGTCTGCGCAGCCGTCGTCCCGGTGATGCTCGTCGCCGCCGGCTGCTCCTGGGACTTCGGCTCCGGTGACGACGCGAAGAAGGACTCCGGCGCACAGTCCTCAGCCTCCGCCACGAAGGCCGCGGTGGTGAAGGAGGCCGCGTACGGGAAGCTGCCGGAGCCCTGCAAGGTGTTGCCGTCCAAGACTCTGGGCGAGCTGGTCCCCAAGGCCGACAAGTCCGGCAAGGAAGGCGAGTCGGACGACACGGCGACGCGTGGCAGCTGCTCCTGGGACAGCCTCGACGACAACGGCGTGAAGGGCTCCCAGTTCCGTTGGCTGAACGTGTCCCTGCTGCGCTTCGAGTCGGGCGCGGCCCGCGGCACGGGCGAGAAGCTGGCGGCGACGTACTACGACGATCACGTCCAGCGCGCGCAGTCGGTGAAGGACGCGAAGAACACCAAGTCGGAGCCGGTGTCCGGCACGGGTACCGAGGCGACGGCGGTGAGGTACGAACTGAAGAAGAAGGAAGGCACCTTCAAGCAGCAGACGATCGTGGTCCGGGCCGAGAACATCGTCCTGACGCTCGACTACAACGGCGCCGGCCTGGCGGGTGACAAGTCCCCGAGCGCCGCGGACATGTCGAAGGCGGCGCGGAAAGCCGCGAAGGAAGCCGTGGAGGCGGTGGTGATGGCGAACCAGGCCGCCGACTCCGGCGACTCCGGCGCTGCCGGCACAAGCAAGAGCCCGAACAAGCGCCCGAGCAAGAGCCCGACCAGGGACGCCGAACCCTCCCCCTCGGCCAGCAAGTCCGCCGCGAAGAAGCACTGAGCAGGCCCCGCACCTGGACCCCGCGTGGCGGGAGCCCGGCCCCCGCGCAGGCCGGGCTCCCGCCCTACCGGCCACCGGTACCCCGCACACGTGTGCCACCCTGTTGCGCGCAACACGTCGCAAGGGGAGGGGAGTACGGGTGACCGCGTCCATGCAGCTCACGAAGACGCACCGGCTACTCATCGGGGTCGTCGTCTTCGGAGCGGTCGTCATCGCCGGTATCGGCTTCGCCGGTTCGTACGCGGCGGTGCGCGAACTCGCCCTCCAGAAGGGCTTCGGAAACTTCAGCTATGTCTTCCCGATCGGCATCGACGCGGGCATCTGCGTCCTGCTGGCCCTGGACCTCCTGCTGACCTGGATCCGTATCCCCTTCCCGCTGCTGCGGCAGACGGCATGGCTGCTGACGGCGGCGACGATCGCGTTCAACGGCGCGGCCGCCTGGCCGGACCCGCTCGGCGTCGGCATGCACGCGGTCATCCCGATCCTGTTCGTCGTCGCGGTCGAGGCGGCCCGGCACGCGATCGGCCGGATCGCGGACATCACGGCCGACAAGCACATGGAGGGCGTACGCCTCACCCGCTGGCTCCTCTCCCCCATCCCGACCTTCCTCCTCTGGCGCCGTATGAAGCTGTGGGAGCTGCGCTCCTACGATGCCGTGATCAAGCTGGAGCAGGAACGTCTCGTCTACCGAGCGAGGCTCCGCTCCCGCTTCGGGCGGGCATGGCGCCGCAAGGCCCCGGTGGAGTCCCTGATGCCGCTGCGGCTGGCCCGCTACGGCGTCCCTCTGGCGGAAACGGCCCCGGCGGGCCTGGCAGCAGCGGGAATCGAACCGGCGCTACTGCCGCCGGCACCGCAGGTCGACATCGCCCCAGCTGCGGACAGTCGTGCCGCCAGGGCGACACGGGTGGGCACAACGGCAGCTCACAGCGAGCAGCGCCCCCAGTTGGAGAGCATCCCCACCCAGCAGCAGCCCGAGCCCACCGAGTACAAGGAACAGGGATACGCCGAGCAGGAACCCCCGGCAGACGAAAGCCCCTGGCTCCACGCCCGCCACCCCCAGAAGGTCCCCTACCAGGGCGGCTACGCCCCCTCGTACGAGCCGGAGGAACCGTACGGCGAGTGGTACGAGGAGCAGGACCCGGAGCAGTACCAGCAGTTCGAGCCGGACTCCCGGGACCCCCGCTACCAGCAGCAACAGTCCGAGGCCCCCGACCTCCAGGATCCGCAACCGGAACCCTCCCCCGAGGACACCGGCAGCTTCCCCATCCCCGCCGGCCCCGGCCGCACCCGCGAGTTGGGCGAGGGCGGCGGCCCGCCGGAAGCCCCGGAACCGGACGAGGAGTCGTACTACCAGGTGTTCAAGCAGTCGATAAACGGCAGCTACCCGACACCGCGGGAGTTCAGCGCCGACGTGGAGGCGACGTACGGCGTCCCCGTCCCGGACGCCGATGCCAAGCGGATGGTCAACCGCTTCACGAACCGCCACACCGCGGAACTGCAAGAGGACCACATCGCGTAACCGCCAGCAGTACGAGGGCGGGGGCGCCCGGAGTTCACCGGGCGCCCCCCATCTTCGTAGAACCGGGTTACTCCCCCAGCAGCTTCCGCACCTGCTCCTGCCCCACCGCCAGCAGCAGGGTGGGCAGTCGCGGCCCCGTGTCCCGCCCGACCAGCAGGTGATACAGCAGCGCGAAGAACGACCGCTGAGCCGTCTTGATCTCAGCCGGCAGCTCCTTCGGCCCGGCGTCGGGCGAGAACCCGGCCTGCACCTTGGGGACGCCGTACACGAGGTGGGACAGCCCGTCGAGGGACCAGTGGTCGGCGAGCCCGTCCAGCAGCAGCCGCAGCGATTCCCGCCCCTGCTCGTCAAGGGACTTCAGCAGTTCGACGTCCGGCTCACCCCGCACGATCGTCCGCTGATCCGCCGGCACCTGGGTGTTGATCCACGCCTCGGCCTTGTCGTACCGGGGCCGGACCTCGTCCAGCGAGCCCAGCGGGTTCTCCGGATCCAGCTCGCTCAGGATCCGCAACGCCTGGTCCTGGTGCCCGGCCGTGATGTCGGCGACGGAGGCCAGCGTCCGGTACGGCAACGGCCGTGCCGTGCGCGGCAGTTCACCTCCCGAGGTGCGCACCGCCCGCGAGTGCGCGGCCACGTCCGCGGGCAGCGGGGCCCCGTCGGCGACCTTGGCGCCGAGCTTGTCCCACTCGTCGTACAGCCGCTGGATCTCCTGGTCGAAGGCGATCTTGAAGGACTGGTTGGGCCGGCGCCGGGCGTAGAGCCAGCGCAGCAACTGCGGCTCCATGATCTTGAGGGCATCCGCCGGCGTGGGCACCCCGCCCCGCGAGGACGACATCTTGGCCATGCCGCTGATGCCGACGAAGGCGTACATGGGCCCGATCGGCTGCTCGCCGCCGAAGATCCCGACGATCTGCCCGCCGACCTGGAAGGAGGACCCGGGTGACGAGTGGTCGACACCGCTCGGTTCGAAGACGACCCCCTCGTACGCCCACCGCATGGGCCAGTCGACCTTCCACACCAGCTTGCCGCGGTTGAACTCGGTCAGCCGGACGGTCTCCGAGAGGCCGCACGCGGAGCAGGTGTACGTCAGCTCGGTGGTGTCGTCGTCGTACGCGGTGACCGTGGTGAAATCCTTGCCGCAGCCGCCGCAGTAGGGCTTGTACGGGAAGTATCCGGCGGAGCCGGTGCCGTCGTCCTCGGCGGCGGCGCCGGATCCCTCGGCGGCCTCGAGCTCGGCTGCGTCGACGGGCTTCTGCCCCTGCTGCTGCTTCTTGGGCGGGGCCTTCTTGGTCCGGTACTGGGCGAGGATCGCGTCGATGTCCCCGCGGTGCCTCATCGCGTGCAGGATCTGCTCGCGGTAGACCCCGCTCGTGTACTGCCGGGTCTGGCTGATTCCGTCGAACTCGACGCCGAGCTCGCCCAGCGCCTCGATCATCGCGGCCTTGAAGTGCTCGGCCCAGTTCGGGTGGGCGGAGCCCTTCGGGGCGGGGACGGAGGTGAGGGGCCGGCCGATGTGCTCGGCCCACGAATCGTCGATCCCGGCGACGCCCTTCGGGACCTTGCGGTACCGGTCGTAGTCGTCCCACGAGATGAGGTGCCGGACCTCGTATCCACGCCGCCGGATCTCGTCCGCGACGAGGTGCGGCGTCATGACCTCCCGGAGGTTTCCCAGGTGGATGAGGCCGGAGGGCGACAGGCCGGACGCGACGACGACGGGTTTCCCAGGCGCCCGACGCTCCGACTCCTCGATGACCTCATCCGCGTAACGGGAGACCCAGTCGGTGGTCTCGGTGCTCTGAGCCACGATCGGCACGTCCTTCTTTCCTCAAGGATTCGTCATGGGCCGGCGGTCCGGTTCGCGCGGCTGACCATCCCATTCTCCCAGCTCCGCCGCGATCCACGAAAACCCCTTCTCATCGCCCCGCCGCGCCCGGAAAAACCGCTTTACCACCATGGGATACTGGCCGCATCCACCCGTACCCACGAGGAGAACGGCACCCACTCCATGGCCTCGGTCACGTCCCTCACCGCAAACGTCCACCAGCGCCTGACGGCCGCGCTCACGGCTGCCCTACCGGCGGCCGACGCGACCGCCGACCCGCTGCTGCGACGTAGCGACCGGGCGGACTTCCAGGCCAACGGAATCCTGGCGCTGGCGAAGAAGGCGAAGGCCAACCCGCGGGAGCTGGCGGCCGGCGTCGTCGAGCAGGTCGTCACCGGTGACGTGATCAAGGACATCGAGGTCTCGGGCCCCGGATTCCTCAACGTCACGATCACGGACAAGGCGATCGTCGACAACCTCGCGGCGCGCTACACGGACCCGACGGGCCGCCTCGGCGTGCCCTTCGCGGAGCACCCGGGCACCACGGTGATCGACTACGCGCAGCCGAACGTCGCGAAGGAGATGCACGTGGGCCATCTCCGCTCCGCCGTGATCGGGAACTCGATCGTGCAGATCCTGGAGTTCGTCGGCGAGACCGTCGTGAGGCGGCACCACATCGGCGACTGGGGCACCCAGTTCGGCATGCTCATCCAGTACCTGATCGAGCACCCGCACGAGCTGGACCACAGGGGCGGCGAGATCTCCGGTGAAGAGGCGATGTCGAACCTCAACGGGCTCTACAAGGCTTCCCGCGCGCTCTTCGACTCCGACGAGGAGTTCAAGACGCGTTCGCGCCGCCGGGTGGTCGACCTCCAGGCCGGCGAGCCGGAGACTCTGGCCCTGTGGCAGAAGTTCGTGGACGAGTCGAAGATCTACTTCTACTCGGTCTTCGACAAGCTGGACATGGAGATCCACGACCCTGACGTGGTCGGCGAGTCGGGCTACAACGACATGCTGGACGAGACGTGCCGCCTGCTGGAGGAGTCCGGTGTCGCCGTGCGCTCCGAGGGTGCGCTGTGCGTGTTCTTCGACGACGTCAGGGGTCCGGAGGGCAACCCGGTCCCGCTGATCGTGAAGAAGTCCGACGGCGGCTACGGCTACGCGGCGACGGACCTCTCGGCGATCAGGGACCGTGTCTTCAACCTGAAGGCGAGCACGCTTTTGTACGTGGTCGACGTCCGCCAGTCCCTGCACTTCAAGATGGTCTTCGAGACCGCGCGCAGGGCGGGCTGGCTGAACGGTGACACAAGGACGGAGCAGCTGGCCTTCGGCACGGTCCTCGGCAAGGACGGCAAGCCGTTCAAGACCCGTGAGGGTGAGACGGTCCGGCTGGTCGACCTCCTCGACGAGGCGATCGACCGCGCCACGGCCGTGGTCCGCGAGAAGGCCGAGAAGGTGGGCCTGACGGGGGACGAGATCGTCGAGAACGGCCGGTACGTCGGGATCGGCGCCGTGAAGTACGCGGACCTGTCGACCTCGGCGGTGCGGGACTACAAGTTCGACCTGGACCAGATGGTGTCGCTGAGCGGCGACACGAGCGTGTACCTCCAGTACGCGTACGCCCGTATCCAGTCGATCCTCCGCAAGGCGGGCGACGCGCGCCCACTCGCGCACCCGGAGCTCGAACTGGCCCCGGCGGAGCGGGCGCTGGGTCTGCACCTGGACCGGTTCGGCGAGCTGCTGCTGGAGGTGGCGGCAGGGTACGAGCCGCACAAGCTGGCCGCGTACCTGTACCAGCTGGCGTCGCATCTGACGACGTTCTACGACCAGTGTCAGGTACTGAGCGACGCCAACCCGCGGGAGGTCGTCGAGAACCGTCTGTTCCTCGTCGACCTTACGGCGCGCACACTCCACCAGGGCATGGCCCTGCTGGGCATCAGGACGCCCGAGCGCCTTTGAAGACGCCCGAGCGCCTTTGAAGACGCCCGAGCGCCTTTGAAGGCGCCGCCGAAGCCGACGCTGGACGCGCTCGCGGAGAGGTGGTTCGGGACGGGCTGATGGCCGCGGGGCACGTGCGCGTGGCCCGGGCGCGGGCTGACGCGGCCGGGGGAGACACGGCTCGGCGTCGGCCCATGCGCCGGTGCACGGGCCGGCGGGCCGTTGTCAGTGCCGGGTTCTACAGTCACGTGCATGGCGACACTTCCCAATCAGCTGCCGGCGCTCGCGACCGATCCGGCCGGCCGCTCGCTCGGTCTCCGGCTCCCGTCCGGGGCCCTGCTCGACACGACGATCGACGGGCCCTGGCCCGAGCCTCTGCTGTGGCGTGCCGACGCACCGGCGGCGCCGGGCGACTGGCTGCGCCTGGCGTCGGCCCGCCGCACGGCCGGCCTGCATCCGGTGCTGGTCGGCGGTGTCGGCCTGAGCGAATCCCACCCGGACAACTGGGAGTTGGGCCCGGATCTGGTGTCGTATCCCGGCGACCATGACGCCGAGGACGTGCTCGCCGAGCTCTGGGAGGAGTGGGCGGCGGACGCCGAGGATGCCGGGGGCGCCGACTGGCCCGGCCTCGCCACCGCCGGACCGCTGCACGCCGACCCGGACGCACGTGCCGCCGAGGTCGCCGACTCGCTCGCGAGCGGCGCGGGCCGACTGAAGGAGCCACACCTCGCGCTGGTGCCGGCTCGCCGCAGCGCGGACGTCCCGGCGGCCATCGGCTGGTGCGGGCCGGCGAACCACGAGAGCGACGTGGCCCGGCTGTGCGCAGTCCTGCGCTCCTGGGAGGACCGCTTCGGCATACGGGTCGTGGCGCTCACCTTCGACCAGCTGGTCGTCTCCGTGGCAGCCCCGCCCGAGACGCCCGCCGAGGCCGAGGCCGTCGCCGCCGAGCATGTCGCCTTCTGCCCGGACACCCTCACGCCGGGCCACCACACCACCCTGCGCGCGTACGCCGAGCACGAGGTAGTCGGCGCACGCTCATGGGCGTTCTGTTGGGACTGAGGGCCGGGGCCGGGCCGGGGGCCTTGGGCCCGGAGTGTCAGGCCTTGCGGCCGACCGCCCCTCAGACCTCGATGTCGGCGTCCGGCACGTGACGATCTTGACAACGCGGCGAGGCGCCGTTCCAGACGCCGCGGCGCAGCCAGGAAACTCCGGACAGGCCCTAGCCGATCTCGGATGGGGGACACCAGTCGGGCTCCCTCCGGTTGTCCCAACGTCCGCAGAAACCCACCTGCTTCGGCTGCTCGTCCCCGTGCACGCGCTGAACGGAGATCAGCTTGTCGAGCGGGATCTGCTGGTCCACGACACCGCCGAAGTCGATACGGCCGCTCTCTCCGTCGAGCGCGGCGTCGCCGTGGATGCTGCTGAGCGCCTGCCATATGGCGGGAGCGGTGAGCGGCATACGGGGTGCCGTGTCCTGGAGGCGGCCGACGGCCTTGAGGTACAGGTTCACCGCGTCGAAGGCGAGGGCGGCATGCCCGTCGAGGGAGGTGTTCTCGACCTCCTCGCACTCCTCGGGGAACAGCTCCTTCATGGTGCTGTAGAGGTCGCTGGGACCGTCGCAGGAGGCCGAGCCGAGGGTGAAGTCCAGGAAGTCGTAGGACATTTTGGGGAAGGCGCCGCGCCGGGACGCGTCGGCGGCGAGGCGGGCCACATCGTCGCCGCCGAGGAACGCGGGCGGGCTCCAGCCGCAGGTGGCGTTGGAAGCCGACAGCACGGTTTCGAAGTCCTCGGAGCGCCCTGCGAAGAAGACCAGGCCCCGGTAGCCGCAGGCCTCGTCGCCCACGGCACGCGCACCGGGTTGGCCGGAGGGCGTACCGGCGGACGCGGGTGAGGGCTTGTAGCCCTGCTTCTCGACTTTGAAACCGGC
Source organism: uncultured Streptomyces sp. (assembly GCA_946480485.1). Next base: position 10,071 of record CAMLJW010000021.1, read on the forward strand.
GGCCGCGAAGGATGTCGCGGCATCGTCACGGAGGTTCGCGCTGTACTCGTCGGTCGGATCGGCGGAGTAGACGACACGCACCTCGCGCTCCCGCAGGTCGCCCTTCTGTGCGAGGTGGGAGGCGTACGCGGCGGCGACCTCGGCCTCGCGCCGGTTCTGCGCAGAGACCTGGTAGTAGAGGGGTGAGTGATCGTCGAGCCTATCCGCGGACAGGGTCGTGGCGACCATCGGCAGCCCGACGCGGGTGAGTTCGTTGATCGTGGTGATCGTGGCCTTGCGGCTCTGGTCGAGGCCGGTGACGCCGACGATGGTCGGATCGGTGCGCATCATCCGCTCGATCGTGCGCGCGGCCACGGCTCCGAAGCGCATGCCAAAACCGGCGCTGGCCGGAAAGATCCGCAGCACGGGGTCGTTCTCCCCGTGCCGGTCGAGCTGCCGCCGCTGGGCGCTGGCCGCACCCTGGAGCTGCTCGCGCGCATACGAGAGCGCACTGGGCGCCTGTCCGTCGGCGGGGCTGCTGAGCAGGGCGGACAGATGTACGAGGGTGATGACCGGCCGTGAGGAGGCGTTTGCGTGAATCCGGTCGGCCTCGGCGTTCTGCTCGGCGATGGTGGCGAGGGTCTTCTTCACCCGCTTGTCGACCGAGCCGAAGGCGTAGCCGTGCGGGGCGACGCCGACGCACTCCCCGGTCGCCTGCCGCTCCAGGGTCGCCGCGTCAGGGTCCGAACGACTCAGCCCGCAGTGCCGCTTCTGCCAGTCCCACGCGGCGGAGATCGCGTAGCCGACGCCGCCGGCGAGCAGTGCGAGAGCGAGGGTGGCGGCTCCGACGGTGGCGAAACGCCCCGCCCAGGCAGGGGGACGGTCCACAGTGAACCGGCGAGCGACGGAAATGCGTTCGCTCTGCGCCTCGCGGTCGGGGTCCCCATCCGGCAGCGGTGCGGGCACCCGCACCGGCAGATACCAGAAGTCGGCGCCACGACTGCGCCCCGTACTCCGGAGCCGCTCGCACCACGCCTCGTACGGACCCAGTTCGTCCGACAGGGTCCGCACCCACGCATGGTCGTGCTCTTCTTCCGTACAGCCGGTCACGACCAGCAACGGATCGAAGGCCCCGGTCTCATTGCGTACCTCGACAAGCGAACGGACCAGCGCCCGCCCGTTGTTGTCCGTGCTCACGCCCTTCAGGAACGCCACGCAGTGGGCCGTACGCCGGTAGGCTCGACGACGCCAGGGCCGGCGCCGGTAGGCAACCCGCAGGTCCTCCAGAAAGGCATTGATCATCAACTTGCTGATCTGCCCCGGGTCCTCACGCCCCCAGCGGGGTTGCGTGAGCCGCAGCGCGAACCCGTCGAAGGTCCCCGGATCGGCGGGCGCCATATAGGGCTGGCGCAACAGCCACCGGTACTCGCTGCCGAGCACACGCCAGGCCCGGAACCACACCAGCGGCAGCACATGCAGCCCGAGCAGATACGCCCACCAGGGCACCTGTCCCTGGAGGGTCACCTCGGTACTGGGGCTGCGCATGAACCCGAGCAGGGGTCTTCGCTGAATCTCCCGGTCCCGCAGCCGGCGCAGCATGTCCTGTGCGTGCTGGGAGTCCGGCTGCTGGTCCGTGTACGTCATCTCCAGCAGCCAGTTGACCAGGCCGAACCGCCGGAAACGTACGCGCTGGTCATGCCCGTAGCGGGCGGACGAGAACTCCTTGGCGAGGTCGACGAGGACCCGTCGGCACAGCTCGGCGCGCTGCCACTCCGGCGCCAGATGGTCCGGGGCCGAGTCGTCCCCGCGCTCGGCGACCACTCGGCCCCATATCGCGTCCATGTCGATGAACTCGTACGGGACGCGCCGGGGTTCGGCCGCGCCGAGCGCCCGCGCGATCTGCTCGGCGAGCCCGTCCTGATGGTCACCGATCAGGCCGAGAACAGGTATCCCGTCCCGATCCGGCACCTCGCCCGGTAACTCGCCCTTCTTCGGACGGCGTACGACTCTGCCCAGCAGCGCGAAGAGCCTGTCGGCGTGCGCGAAGACGGGTTCCATGAAGCCCCTCGTATCACCGGAGATCAGCGGAGTTGATCGGTCACCCTACTGTCCGGCGATCACGCTTCGCGGCCCGTTTACCAACCCGTCACACCCCCGCATCCTCAGCGCAGCTGCTGAGCAACCTCGGTGGCCCAGTAGGTCAGGATGTTCTGCGCCCCGGCCCGCTTGATGCCGGTCAGCGTCTCCAGGATCGCCCGCTCCCGGTCGACCCACCCCTTCTCGGCGGCGGCCTCGATCATCGAGTACTCACCGGAGATCTGATACGCGGCGACCGGCACATCCACCGCGTCCGCGACCCGCGCGAGGATGTCGAGGTAGGGACCGGTCGGCTTCACCATCACCATGTCGGCACCCTCCCCCAGGTCGAGGGCCAACTCCCGCAGGGACTCCCGGACGTTGGCGGGGTCCTGCTGGTACGTCTTCCGGTCTCCCTTCAGCGACGAGACGACCGCCTCGCGGAAGGGCCCGTAGAAGGCGGACGAGTACTTCGCGGTGTAGGCGAGAACGGAGACGTCCTCACGCCCGATCTGGTCGAGGGCGTCCCGGATGACCCCGACCTGCCCGTCCATCATCCCGCTGGGCCCGACCACATGCGCACCGGCGTCGGCCTGCACCTGCGCCATCTCGGCGTACCGTTCGAGCGTCGCGTCGTTGTCGACGCGCCCCTGCTCGTCGAGCACCCCGCAATGCCCGTGATCGGTGGTCTCGTCGAGGCACAGATCGGACATCACCAACAACTCGTCCCCGACCTCGGCCCGTACGTCCCGGATGGCGACCTGCAGAATCCCCTCAGGATCGGTCCCGGGCGTCCCGAGGGCGTCCTTCTTCTCCTCCTCCGGCACCCCGAACAGCATGATCCCGGAAATTCCGGCCTCCAGCGCCTCCACGGCCGCCTTCTTCAGACTGTCCCGCGTGTGCTGCACGACCCCGGGCATGGCCGTGATCGGCACGGGCTCACTGACGCCTTCGCGCACGAAGGCGGGGAGGATGAAGTCGGCCGGGTGCAGGCGCGTCTCGGCGACCATGCGGCGCATGGCGGGGCTGGTCCGCAGCCGCCGCGGCCGCGCACCGGGAAAGGAACCGTACTTCGACATAGCATCTACGCTACGCCTGCCCCGGGGACCCCTTTGCCGACGGAATGTCGGGCCTGGGCGGCCCGCCGTTTTACCGGCACGGGCCTGCCCGAGTCCCCGACCTGGTTGGCGCATCCGCTCTAAGGCGCGCGCCCCAGGCAGGCACTCTGCTAAAAGCGTGAACTTCCCGGAAAGTGTTCACGCTTTTCGCGGCTGGTGCTCCGCGTGATGTCGAGGTTCGCCTTGTCGCGGGCGATCAGTTGGCCGATGACGTGCAGGAAGAGGTTCGTCGCGACGCCCCGCACCGACTCGATGCCCTGGCGGCGTGCGGATCGCTGTGGACGTACGGCTCCGCGGCGCAACCGAGCGTCACCCCATGCCCGCCGACCTGGCAGGCGGCGCCATCCGCCGCATTCACGGGGAAGGGAAAGGAAGAACGGCGTGAAGCATCCGCACGGACGCCCCCGCCGTTCTCCCCTCGGCCCCTCAGGTCGTACTGCGCCGCCGCCGCGACCCCGGCCGTCGCTCACTCGGCCGCGTGACCGGCCCCCCGGCCTCCACCGCGGCGGCCCTCCGCCGCGAGCCGAAGTCCGCGAGCGCCTCCGCCAGCTTGTGGACCGACGGCTCCGGAGCCATGACGTCGACCCGCAGCCCGTGCTCCTCGGCCGTCTTGGCCGTCGCGGGACCGATGCAGGCGATCACGGTCACGTTGTGTGGCTTGCCCGCGATACCGACCAGGTTCCGCACCGTGCTCGACGATGTGAACAGCACCGCGTCGAAGCCACCGCCCTTGATGGCCTCCCGGGTCTCGGCCGGCGGCGGCGAGGCCCGCACGGTCCGGTACGCCGTGACGTCGTCGACCTCCCAGCCCAGCTCGATGAGTCCGGCCACCAGCGTCTCGGTGGCGATGTCGGCCCGCGGCAAAAATACCCGGTCGATCGGGTCGAAGACCGGGTCGTACGGCGGCCAGTCCTCCAGCAGCCCGGCCGCCGACTGCTCGCCGGACGGCACCAGGTCGGGCTTGACGCCGAACTCCACCAGCGCCTTCGCCGTCTGCTCCCCCACGGCAGCCACCTTGATGCCCGCGAACGCGCGCGCGTCGAGCCCGTACTCCTCGAACTTCTCCCGTACGGCCTTGACGGCATTGACGGACGTGAAGGCGATCCACTCATAGCGGCCCGTCACCAGGCCCTTGACCGCCCGCTCCATCTGCTGGGGCGTCCGCGGCGGCTCGACGGCGATCGTGGGCACCTCGTGCGGCACGGCACCGTAGGACCGCAGTTGGTCGGAGAGCGACGCCGCCTGCTCCTTCGTACGCGGTACGAGCACCTTCCAGCCGAACAGCGGCTTGGACTCGAACCACGACAGCTGGTCGCGCCGGGCAGCGGCGGAACGCTCACCGACCACGGCTATCACCGGCCGCCCGCCGTCCGGCGAGGGCAGCACCTTCGCCTGCTTCAGCGTCTGCGCGATCGTGCCGAGCGTCGCGGACCAGGTCCGCTGCCGGGTCGTCGTACCGGCGATCGTCACCGTCAGCGGCGTATCGGGCTTGCGGCCCGCGGCCACCAGCTCGCCCGCTGCCGCGCCGACGGAGTCCAGGGTCGCCGAGACGACGACGGTCCCGTCGGACGCGCCGACTTCGGTCCAGCACCGGCCCGAGGCCGTCCGCGCGTCCACGAACCGCACGTCCGCGCCCTGCGCGTCCCGCAGCGGTACACCGGCGTACGCGGGCACGCCGACGGCCGTGGCGATGCCGGGCACGACCTCGAAGGGCACGCCCGCGGCGGCGCAGGCCAGCATCTCCTCGGCCGCGTACGTGTCGAGCCCGGGGTCACCCGTGACCGCGCGTACGACCCGCCTGCCGCTCCGCGCGGCCTCCATGACAATATTGGCTGCGTCCCTCGACGCGGGGACTCCTGCGGTGGTTGACGCGCCGTCAACCACCGTCAGCTGAGGCGTGTCCGGACCCGTTTCTGTATCGAGCTCGGTGACGCCTTGTCTGGCGTGCGTGCGGACGACGTCGAGCACTTCGGGCTCGGCGACCAGGACATCCGCGTTCGCCAGCGCCTCCACGGCGCGCAGTGTGAGCAGTCCCGGATCTCCGGGTCCGGCACCGAGGAAGGTGACGTGCCCGTGTCCCAGGCCGGCGGGAAGGGTGGTGGGGCTCAATGTGCTCGCTCCCCCATCAGACCGGCCGCGCCCTTGGCAAGCATCTCGGCAGCGAGTTCACGGCCGAGCGCCATTGCTTGGTCATGTGTCTCGGGCACGGGACCGGTGGTGGACAGCTGCACCAGCGTCGAGCCGTCGGTCGCGCCGACGACGCCGCGCAGGCGCATTTCCTTGACAATCTGCCCGTCGGCCAGAAGGTCGGCCAGCGCCCCCACAGGTGCGCTGCAGCCGGCCTCCAGGGAGGCGAGCAAGGACCGCTCGGCGGTCACGGCGGCCCGGGTGAGCGGGTCGTCGAGCTCGGCGAGCGCGGCGATGAGCTCGGTATCTTGGGCGGTGTGCCCCGCCCTGCACTCGATCGCCAGAGCCCCCTGGCCGGGGGCGGGCAAAACTATGTCGACCGGCAGGAAGTCCGTGACTTCGTCGATCCGTCCGATGCGTCTCAGTCCGGCGGCGGCGAGTACGACGGCGTCGAGCTCGCCCTTCCGTACGTACCCGATGCGGGTGTCGACGTTGCCGCGGATGGCGACGGTCTCTATCCGCATCCCGTGGCCACCGGCGTACGCGTTGAGCTGCGCCATGCGGCGCAGCGAGCCGGTGCCCACGCGCGCGCCGTCCGGGAGGTCGGTGAACCTCAGGCCGTCGCGGGCCACGACCACGTCACGCGGGTCCTCGCGCTGCGGCACGGCGGCCAGCGTGAGGTCGTCGGGTTGCGTGGTCGGAAGATCCTTGAGGGAGTGCACGGCGAAGTCGACCTCGCCGCGCAGCAGCGCGTCACGCAGGGCGGTCACGAAGACGCCAGCACCGCCGATCTGTGCGAGGGCCTCGCGGGACGCGTCGCCGTAGGTGGTGATCTCGACAAGCTCGACGGCCCGTCCGATCACCTGGCTCACGGCGTCGGCCACCTGCCCCGACTGGGCCATGGCGAGCTTGCTGCGCCTGGTCCCCAGCCTCAGCGGCCCTCTTCCATCTGTTCGCCGCTCACTCATGGTCGGCCTCGGTTCCTGGCGTTCTCGGTGTTGTTCTCGGCCCGCGAGACGGAGGCGACCGTCTCGGGGTCCAGGTCGAAGAGGGTGCGCAGCGCGTCCGCGTACCCGGCGCCGCCGGGCTCGGCCGCGAGCTGCTTGACCCGTACGGTCGGCACGTGCAGCAGCTTCTCCACCACGCGACGCACGGTCTGCGTGATCTCGCCCCGCTGCTTGTCGTCGAGGCCGGGCAGCCGTCCGTCGAGCCGCGCGATCTCGTTCGCGACGACATCGGCGGCCATGGTGCGCAGGGCGACGACGGTGGGGGTGATGTGGGCGGCGCGCTGGGCGGCCCCGAAGGCGGCCACCTCGTCGGAGACGATGCGCCGCACCATGTCCACGTCCGCCGCCATCGGGCCCGCGGACGGAGTCCGCGGATCAGGGGCGGTCGCGGAGGCCTCGGCCAGCGACTCGATGTCCACCAGCCGCACCCCGAGCAGCCGGTGCACGGCCGCGTCGATGTCCCGCGGCATGGCGAGGTCGAGCAGCGAGAGCACGGGTGCGGGCCGGGGGGCCACGACGACAGGCTCGGGCGTACGGCGCTCGGGCACACGCCCGGCCGCGGCCGCGGTCGCGGCCAGCGCGGTGATGACGTCGGCGTCGGCTTCGAGCGTGCGAGCGTCGGCTTCGGGCGCACGGCGGGTCTCGCGGCGGTCCCATGTGCCGTTGTCCACCCAGGCGGCGTGCTGCTCCAGGGTCGCCGCGTCCATACCGGCCACCGCGGCCTCCCCCATGACGGAGAAGCCTGTGGCCTCCTGCACGGCGGACCCCTGCACGGGGCCAAGGTCCAGCGGGCAGCCGTCGTCGGTGCCGACGCTGGTGGGCGGCAGGTCGTCCCGTACGACGGTGGGGGTGGCCGCACGCTCTGCCGGGGCACCCGTACGGCCCTCCACAGCGGCCGCGACGGCCTCGGCGGTCAGGACGAGCCCCGTCGCGCCGGTGCACGACACGACGAGATCGGCACGTGTCAGCTCGTCCGGCACCGCGTCCATCGGTACCGCGCGGGCCACCACGTCCGTGTCGTCCCCCTCCGCCAGGATCCGCGCGAGGCGCTCAGCACGGTCCAGCGTGCGGTTGGCGATGACCACTTCGGCCACCCCGGCCCGCGCGAGCGTCGCCGCAGCCAGCGAGGACATGGAGCCCGCGCCGATCATGAGGGCCCGCTTGCCCATGGCCCAGGCCTCGACGGCCGCCCCGGACGTCAGCTGCTCCAGGCCGAAGGTCACCAGGGACTGCCCGGCCCGGTCGATGCCGGTCTCGGAGTGGGCGCGCTTGCCGACCCGCAGGGCCTGCTGGAAGAGGTCGTTGAGGAGCCGGCCGGCCGTGTGCAGTTCCTGCGAGGTCGCGAGCGCGTCCTTGATCTGGCCGAGGATCTGCCCCTCGCCGACCACCATCGAGTCGAGGCCGCAGGCCACGGAGAAGAGGTGGTGGACCGCCCGGTCCTCGTAGTGCACGTACAGATAGGGGGTGAGCTCTTCCAGCCCGACGCCGCTGTGCTGCGCGAGCAGCGTGGAGAGCTCGGCGACGCCCGCGTGGAACTTGTCCACGTCGGCGTACAGCTCGATCCGGTTGCAGGTGGCGAGCACCGCGGCCTCGGCGGCCGGCTCGGCGGCGATGGTGTCCTGGAGGAGCTTGATCTGCGAGTCCGCGGGCAGCGCGGCCCGCTCCAGGACGCTGACCGGAGCGCTGCGGTGACTCAGCCCGACGACGAGGAGACTCATGCCGGCATCACCGCGGGGACATCCCCGTCGGGCCCTTTCCGGCCGGCCTTCGGCGCCTTGACCACGGCCTCGGCCTCGGTCAGCGCCTCCTCACCGGCCTTGCGCTGCTCGTGGAAGGCGAGGATCTGCAACTCGATGGAGAGATCGACCTTGCGTACGTCGACACCGTCCGGCACGGAGAGCACGGTCGGCGCGAAGTTCAGGATGGACGTCACACCGGCGGCGACGAGCCGCTCGCAGACCTGCTGGGCGGCGCCGGCGGGAGTCGCGATCACACCGATCGACACCCCGTTGTCCTTGATGATCTTCTCGAGGTCGTCGGTGTGCTGCACCGGGATCCCGGCGACCGGCTTCCCCGCCATCGCGGGATCGGCGTCTATGAGGGCGGCGACCCGGAAGCCGCGCGAGGCGAACCCGCCGTAGTTGGCCAGCGCCGCGCCGAGGTTACCGATACCGACGATCACAACCGGCCAGTCCTGGGTGAGGCCCAGTTCGCGGGAGATCTGGTAGACGAGGTACTCGACGTCGTAACCCACACCGCGCGTCCCATAGGAACCCAGGTACGAGAAGTCCTTGCGCAACTTCGCGGAGTTGACCCCCGCGGCGGCCGCGAGCTCCTCGGAGGAGACCGTGGGTACCGAGCGCTCCGACAGTGCGGTGAGGGCCCGGAGGTACAGCGGAAGCCTGGCGACGGTGGCCTCGGGAATCCCTCGGCTGCGGGTCGCCGGTCGGTGAGTTCGGCCAGTTGCCACGGTGCTCCTGCGGGTAGAGCGGGGCTGCAGGCGGTCACCCATACCTAGACCGCCCCGTCGAATGCAGGCTATGTCTTTGTGAACGCGTGCACAAAGATTGTGTCCGATTTGCCCGCCCAACGTGACCGGGGTCACGCGGCCCCGGCGCATGGGTATGGAACCGGCACACAGGCACCTTCGTTCCCTGCTTGATGGGGGCAAAGCCGCACACTCTCCTCTACGATCCCCGCCCCCCGAGGCCAAACCGCCCTCGATCCTAAGTCACTTTCCGGACCACTTGGAGCGCCCGGTCCGGCCACAGTTGTGTGACGCGAGTCCCGTCATTCCGCTAGGGCCCGCCGCAGCCGGTCCTCGTTCACACGCCAGAACGTGTGCTGCGCACCGTCCACGAGCACCACCGGGATCTGCTCCCAGTACGCACGGTGCAGCTCCTCGTCCTGCGTGATGTCCTTCTTCTCCCAGGGGACCCCAAGATCCCCGCATACCTTCTCGATGACTTCCTGTGCGGTGTCACACAGATGACAGCCCGGCTTCCCGATCAATGTGACCAGCCGCTCACCCGGCACGCTCTTCTCCGTACGACGGCCCGTGCGCCGAAAGATGGGACTCATACCAGCCATTCTCACTCCGCCGCCGACCGGCCGCGTCCCGCACAACCACGGAGCACACAGCTCGATCGGTTTTCAACGACATGGCCCCGCAGAGCGCACAGCCTCCAACCCTGCTGACTCCCGAACCGGCGAACAAATCTGGCTATGCTCACGCCATGGCCGCTCTTGGATGGCTCACTCCCCGTAGGCGCTCCGCCACCGCGCGGAGCGTGTTGGCAGGCGAAGCCTCGGCGGAGGCAGCGCGCAAGTCCTCCCAGGAACTGGAGGAGCTCGCCCACGAAAACGGGCCCGACGGAGCCGAGGCGGAACCGGAGTTCCCGGTCGCGGGCGACAACAAGGCCGCCGCCTTCTTCGACCTGGACAACACCGTGATGCAGGGCGCCGCGCTGTTCCACTTCGGCCGCGGCCTGTACAAGCGGAAGTTCTTCGAGACGCGCGAGCTCGCCCGTTTCGCCTGGCAGCAGGCCTGGTTCCGGCTGGCCGGCGTCGAGGACCCCGAGCACATGCAGGAGGCCCGCGACTCGGCGCTGTCCATCGTGAAGGGCCACCGCGTCTGCGAGTTGATGTCCATCGGCGAGGAGATCTACGACGAGTACATGGCCGAGCGCATCTGGCCCGGCACCCGCGCCCTCGCACAGGCCCACCTGGACGCGGGCCAGAAGGTGTGGCTCGTCACGGCCGCCCCCGTGGAGATCGCCACCGTGATCGCCCGCCGTCTGGGACTGACCGGCGCACTGGGCACGGTCGCCGAATCCGTCGGCGGCGTCTACACCGGCAAGCTCGTCGGCGAGCCGCTGCACGGCCCCGCGAAGGCCGAGGCGGTACGCGCCCTGGCGGCGGCGGAGGGCCTGGACCTGGGGCGCTGCGCCGCGTACAGCGACTCCCACAACGACATCCCGATGCTCTCGCTCGTCGGGCACCCGTACGCCATCAACCCGGACAGCAAGCTCCGTAAGCACGCCCGCACCCTCGAGTGGCGGCTGCGTGACTACCGCACGGGCCGTAAGGCGGCGAGGGTCGGCATCCCCGCGGCAGCCGGGGTCGGCGCGGTCGCGGGCGGCACGGCGGCCGCGATCGCCCTGCACCGCCGCCGCCGCTGACGCCTGTCGCCTGTCGCCTGTCGCCTGTCGCCTGTCGCCGAACCCTCCAGGAAAGCGGCACACGGCACACGGCCACAACACGCCCCGGGCTCAGGCACAACGTGAACCGAACCGATCAACAACCGTTCAGTGTCCGACACTTGATCCGGCGTCACTCTGCAACAGAAGCGACGTAATCGGCGATTTCAGCAACTGGGTGTAGCGCCGCCTGTACGAAGCGTTATCCTCCTCAGACGCATAACGGACCCCACACGTCGCTACGACGGGTGAAAGGTTCCGTACTGCACGTGATGGAAGCTCTGCCTCTGGGAGTCCCGTGTACCCACACGTCGGGGTTGACGCCTCGGGCCTGGCTACGCTGCGCGCAACGGTCCGCGACCTGTTGCGCGGCTTCGTCCCCACCGCGTACGCCGGCCCCGCCTTCGCTGTCTCCGCCGCGCCCGTCGGCCAGTGCTACGCACTGGCGGACGGCAGCGCGGCAGTGACCGGCAGACGGGGCCGCTCGAGCGCGTCGACCACCACCACCGCACGCCGACCGGCCGCGGACAGCGACAGCGCCCGGATGATGGACCTCGTGGAGCGCGCCCAGGCCGGCGAGGCCGAAGCCTTCGGACGCCTCTACGACCAGTACAGCGACACGGTGTACCGCTACATCTACTACCGCGTCGGCGGGAAGGCGACCGCGGAAGACCTCACGAGCGAGACCTTTCTGCGCGCCCTGCGTCGCATCGGCACCTTCACCTGGCAGGGCCGCGACTTCGGCGCCTGGCTGGTCACGATCGCCCGCAACCTCGTCGCGGACCACTTCAAGTCGAGCCGCTTTCGCCTCGAAGTGACCACCGGCGAGATGCTCGACGCCAACGAGGTCGAGCGCTCCCCCGAGGACTCCGTCCTGGAGTCACTCTCGAACGCGGCGCTCCTGGACGCCGTACGCCGCCTCAACCCGCAGCAGCAGGAGTGCGTGACTTTGCGCTTCCTCCAGGGCCTCTCGGTCGCCGAGACCGCCCGCGTGATGGGCAAGAACGAGGGCGCGATCAAGACCCTCCAGTACCGGGCCGTGCGCAGCCTGGCCCGGCTCCTTCCCGACGACGCCCGCTGAGGACCCGTACGAAGACACCCACCCCGAACAGATCCGCGCACGCCTCCATACACTCAGCGATGGTCAACTCACCCTCCGTTGAAGTCCCGTTGGCTCCGCGGTCCGATCATCCCTCGTCCGTAACTCAAGTGCCGAACCGCTCGTTGTCCGGGATACAGGCTCCCTGCGGTCACACCTGAACCGTCCCCGATCACTCGATCGTGTGGATCTGATCAGGGAGTGCAACCCTCAGGACCCCCTGGGGAGTCGACCGTCATGACGAGAGGAGGTGCCGCCAGTGATCGCGAACGTATCGGCGCACCGGCGGGCGAACGCCTTCGCCCAGGCCCTGGAGGAGCAGTCCGACAGGGACACGGCGGCCGAGCAGTCCGAAGGACACCTTCCGGCTGCTGCGGACCAGTCCGAGCAGGGCCGGTTGCTGCCCCTGGCGACCGGCCTCGGCGAGCTGCCCAAACCGGCCCTGGCGCCCGAGGTCAAGGTCGTCCAGCGGGCCCAGCTGGTGGCGGCCATGGAGGCCATGCTGCTGGAGGGCACGGCCGCGGGGGGCGAGAGCGCGGCCCCTTCGGTGCCCAGACAAGCAGGGAGCGCGGCGGCCTCCGCGAAAGGGCGGTGGTGGGAGACGGGTGGGCGAAGGGTCCAGGCGCAGGGAGCCCATCAGGCGACCGGGCTGCGGAAGTTGCGACCGCGGTCGCGGCTCTCCAAGAGCCTCGCCGCGGGCGGGCTCACCGTCGGGGTGGCGGCGGGAGCCCTCGGCGGAGTCGCCGCTGCCAGCTCCGACGCCCTGCCCGGTGACTCGCTCTATGGGCTCAAGCGCGGCATGGAGGACCTCAAGCTGGGCATGGCCGAGGGGGACAGCGACCGGGGCCGCCTCTACCTCAACCACGCCTCCACCCGGCTGAGCGAGGCGCGTCGGCTGATGGAGCACGGCCGTGTCGGCGCCCTCGACCACGAGTCCGTGGGCGAGATCCGGCGCGCGTTGTCCGGCATGCGGCACGACGCGGCGGAAGGCCACCGCCTGCTGCACGAGGCGTACGCGCGGGACGGATCGCTGGGCCCCATCCAGGCCCTCTCCTCCTTCTCTCGCTCGCACCGCGACGCCTGGGGCGCGCTGCGCGAGCGGTTGCCCGTCCAGCTCGGCGACGTCAGCGAGCAGGTCAGCTCGGTCTTCGACGCCATAGACCACGAGGTCGATCCGCTGCGGTCACTGCTGCCGGGGACCCCCACACAGGGGGGCACGAGCCGACAGCCGGGCTCCGGCCCGGCCTCCACCGGCGCCTTGGACTCGGACAGCCCGGCCGCCCCCGGCACCACCGGCGGCTCCTTTGACGGCGACCGCGGCGACGGCAACCCCAAGCCGTCCACCTCGGACACCGAGAGCGACGGCCTGCTGGGCGGCAACACGGGCGGCCTCCTTGGCCCACCCGTGGACGACACCAGCGCCACCCCGTCCGGCAACACCACCTCGCCACCCGGACCGGACGTCACGGTCCCGCCCCTGATCCCCGGTCTCCTTCCAGGCCTGGGCATCGACGGCGAGGACACGGACTAGGAGGACTAAGACCAGGACTAGCACTAGGTCCTGTCTGGAGTTCAGATCATGGATGTGGTGCGATGCTGCGGAGCC